>CALQKL020000141.1 GCA_943331145.2 Chitinophaga pinensis | reverse complement strand
GAAAAAAGCAAACTCAATA
The DNA here is from genome assembly GCA_943331145.2 of Chitinophaga pinensis. Lineage (GTDB taxonomy): Bacteria > Bacteroidota > Bacteroidia > Chitinophagales > Chitinophagaceae > Ferruginibacter > Ferruginibacter pinensis_F. Next base: position 5,982 of record CALQKL020000141.1, on the reverse strand, counting down.
TTCAAGCGGCTAAGTTGCAAGAAGAACAAGATAATCTTAAATTAAAACAAGATATTTATCAAGCTTATACTGCAGCCATAACAGCACTTCAAAAATTTAATGCTTCAAAAAAATCGGTTGAGTCTAATACCAAAACTTATGAGTATGCTGGTAAAAGATTTAATATCGGTATGCTGAGTATGTTCGATTTAATTGCTGCTCAAAATAATTTACTTCGCGCTCAATTGGAATATAGTATTAATCAATTTGATTACGTATTTAAAATGAAGGTGCTCGAATTTTATAAAGGCGCTGGATTAAAATTATAAATTGTTATCATTATGAATAAGAAAGCAAAATGGATTATTGCATTATCAATATTATTGTTGGCGGTAATGGTGGTGTTATTTAAGTCGGGTGTGTTTGGAAAAAAAGAGGGCACTAAGGTTACCGCTGAAAAAGTAGTACGCAGAAACATCATTGAAATTGTAAATGCCAGTGGCAAAGTTTATCCTGAGATTGAAGTAAAAATCAGTCCAGATATTAGCGGTGAAATCACTGAGTTATATGTTCAAGAAGGAGATACGGTAAAAAAAGGACAATTACTGGCACGCATATACGCAGATATTTATAGCATTCAACGTGATCAAGCATCATTTGGTGTTGACCAATCTAAATCTCAGGTTGCCAATTCTAAAGCGGCATTAGATGCTTTGGATGCTCAACTTGAACAAGCAAAGAAGAATTTCGACATGCAAAAGAAATTGTATGACGAAAAAGTAATCAGCAAAAGTGAATTCAATGTTGCAGAAGCTGGATACAAAACAGCCAAAGCAAATTATTCTGCAGGTGTACAGAGTATAAATGGTGTTAGTGCTTCCGTTAAATCTGCAGAAGCAACATTGAATAGAGCCAACAAAGATTTAAATCGCACTTCAATCATTGCGCCAATGGATGGAGTAGTGAGTTTACTCAATGTAAAAAAAGGGGAAAAAGTTGCAGGTAATAGCTTTAATGTAGGTACAGAAATTTTGCGCATTGCAAACATGGATAAAATAGAGGTTCGTGTTGATGTTGGAGAAAATGATATTCCCAAAGTTAAATTGGGCGATAGTGCATTGGTATCTATTGATGCATACAGCGAAAGAAAATTTAAAGGTATAGTTACGCAGATTGCAAGTAGCAACAATGGGGCAGCTTCTCAACTTGGCTTATCTGCTTCAAGTAATGATGTCACGCAATACAAAGTTTATGTAAGATTGCTTCGCGAAAGCTATCAAGATTTATTGGGGAATGGTAGTTTTCCATTTAGACCAGGAATGAGTGCTAATGCAGATATTCAAACCCGTACACAATATAATGTGTTGAGTGTGCCTATTAATTCAGTTACTACAAGAGAGAAATTAGGTATTGAAAAGAAAGAAAAAACGGATGAAACAAATGTAACCCCTGCTATTTCGGTGGATGATTTGGATGTAGTTGTTTTTGTTTTATCCAAAGATTCAAAAGTGAAAAAAGTAAATGTAAAAACGGGCATTCAAGATATCAACAACATTGAAATTACAGACGGATTAAAAGAAGGCGAACAAGTAATTACAGGCCCATACGAAACAGTTAGTAAAAACTTGAAAGACAGTATGGAAGTTAAAGTGGTTGACAAGAGCGCACTTTTTGAAAAAAATTAATCAACCATAGATTTATACAATATTGAAATTATTTTATTCTACAGTTTTTCTTTTTTTGTTTTTTCAGGTGCAAATTTTTGCGCAACAATTAAACTTAAATCTTTCCATTTTAAATGCACAAAATGAAGCATTCGAAAATGCAACAGCCTTATTGGTGCATCTTCCAGACAGTATCATTGTAGAAAAAAAAGTATTAAAATCAAATGACTTTTTTAATGTTCAATCGTCTTCAGATTATCTTTTAAAAATCACAGCAGTTTCTAAAAAGAATTTTGAGAAGAAAATTCATATCGGTACAGAATCCATAAAACTTGTTGTAGTATTAAATAACAATGTTGAAGTGATGAAATCAGTAATAATTGTTTCCAAAAAACCATTGATGAAAGAGGAGGATGATAAAACAATTGTTGATGCAACTACATTATCCAATAGTAGCACCAATGCATTTGAGGTAATCGAGAAAACACCAGGTACAATAATAGATCAGGATGGAAATGTTTATCTGAACAGCACTACACCAGCAACCATTTTTTTAAATGGCCGTGAAATGAAACTCAGCAATGCTGATTTGGCTTCACTTTTAAAAAGTTTACCAGCAAATAGTGTCAGTAAAATTGAAATCATGCGAAATCCTTCTGCAAAATATGACGCAGCAAGTAGTGGCGGCATTTTAAATATTGTACTTAAAAAAGGCGTGAAAGTTGGAAGTAGCGGAAGCGTGAACATGGCAACATTTCAAGGGGTATACAATACCAGCACAGTCGGCTTCAACATCAATAATGGCAATACAAAATTTAATAGCTATCTCAGTTATCAATACACCAAAAAAAATAGTTTTGAATCTATAATTTCAAATAGAAACTTTGATGTTGATAGTGTATCCGTTTTGCAAAATTCATATACCAAATATCCAAGCATAACTAATTATTTAAGTGCAGGTACAGATTATGCAATCAACACTAAATGGAGTTTAGGCATTGATGTGAAATTAAATACAACAAAGAATGAAAACAAGTCAATCAATAATATCAATATTTCAAAAGTCAATATAGCACCGTTATTAGCAAAAAACAATTCTGATGTGCACAACAACAATAACGCTGTTTTTTTATCCAACACATTAAACTCAAAGTTTAAAATTGATACCATAGGAAGTGAGTGGACAAACGTTTTAGAATATTCGATTTTTAATTATCATAACAGTCAACAATACACGAATAATTATTACTTACCCATATTTGCTACATTTAATGGTGATGGAAATAATGACAATGATAAAAAAATATTAAGTTTTCAATCGGATTTGGTGTTGAAATTAAAACACGGATATACATTTGAAACTGGCTTAAAATTGAGCAATAGCAATAGCCGTAACAAATCTCTTTTTTATAAAGATTCTGCAAATCAAAATAGGCAAATTGATTATTTCCAGACCAACACATACAATTATTCAGAGTCTATTAACGCTGCATATCTTCAAGTGTCGAAAACAATTTATGGATTTACCATAAAGCCAGGGTTAAGATTTGAAACAACAAATATTTCGGGAAATCAAATTGTTCCAACTGATACAAATTTTTCAATAAAAAGAAAAGATGTTTTTCCATACGTTTACTTAAAACATAAACTGTTTAAAATTTATGGACAAACCTTAATGGCCAATGCAATATTTCGTAAAAGCATTAAACGTCCATATTATGAGAGTTTGAATCCTTATCCTAAATTTATAGATCAATATTTATACGAAGCAGGAAATCCTTCACTAAAACCGCAGTTCACCACCAACTACGAGTTTAATGTTACGTTTAATGATATGCCTGTAGCTTCTGTTGGAATTAATTATACAAAAGATATTTTTTCAAGTGTGATTTATCAGGACGAGTCAACAAAAATAGCTTTTCGAACATTTGATAATTTAGGAAAGAATAAAGAGACGTATTGTAGATTGGTTGGTGGAATTCCACCTGGAGGCAAATACTTTTTTTACATTGGCGGCTTATATAATTACAGTGAATATCGTGGCTTCTATCAAAATCAAATATTCAATTACAATCGAGGCAGTTTTACCTTATTTACTTTTCATGAATATAAATTCACCAAATCATTCACCTGCAATTTGCAAGCTTTTTTACGTTCAAAAGCGCTGCAAAATTTTTATGAGTTGAATACATTTGGCGGTATGGTAGTGTCTGCAAATAAATCAATTCTAAAAAGAAAAGCGAATCTTATTCTTTCTATAAATGATGTTTTACAAACAAATCGTGTAGTATTTCAATTTGATAGAAACAATCAAAATATAAATGGTAAGCGCATAAACGACACTCGAAAAATTGGCATTACGTTTAGATACAATTTTGGATTAAAACAAAAAGAAGAAAAGAAGAATGGTTTTGAAGCACCATCGGAAGTGAAGGAATAGATGTATGAAGACAAGAGGTTAATTCGCTATGCTGGTTTAATAGTTTAATGGTTTAATGGTCAAAGCATCTTCCAATTATTCTGCCGATGTTGGTTTTATAACCAATCATCAAAAGGTTGGAACCCAATTCCAATAATTAACAACTTTGTTTTATAAAAAAACTTCGTGCCTTTGCTTCAAGAAAAAAAAGTTTAAAACGTTTCGCTGGTTTAATAGTTTAAGGGTTTAAGGTTGGAAGTATTTTCCATTTATTAGCATCATTTATTTCAAAAAAAACTTCGTGTCTTTGCGTCTTTGTGTCTTCGTGTCAAATCTTCCCCCTTGGGGGAAGTATTACTCTCCAAACATTTCCTCAGCAACGACCACACTTTCCGGTTTTCCTACATCAATCCAGCGATTATTGTTATGTTCAAACCCGGCGATAAGATTTTTTTCGGCTAAACTTAAATAAGTTTCTGTTAAAGAAAATTTTCCTCGTTGTGGTATTTTCTCAAAAACAGTTGGTTCGAAAATCGCTACACAACTATATGCTAACGGATGCAATACTCTATTTTGAATAGATATGATTTGTTCACCAGTTGAATTGTTTTCCCAGCCACAAAGTTGATTGGTTTCATCAAATAAAAAATTACGAGTTGTTTTTCTGTTTGACACACCAAAGGAAATCAATGCTTTTTTTTCTTGATGGAATTGCACAAGTTCATCTATTGGGAAATCGGTTAAAATATCTGCATTCAATGTAATGAAAGGTGCTTCATTTTGAAGATATGGCTGAGCTTTTAAAAGTCCACCGCCAGTTTCCAAAACTTCATTTCGTTCATCGCTGATTGTTATGTTGCTTCCCCAGCCATTGTTTGCTAAAATGCTGTCTAGGATTGTATCTGCAAAATGATGCACATTTACCACCACATCTGTGATGTCATATTTTTGAAGGTATTCTATATTTCTTTGCAATAAAGATTTTCCATTTATTATAGCGAGTGCTTTTGGATTTGTGTCTGTCCAGGGTTTGAATCTAGTGCCCAAACCGGCAGCGAAAATCATTGCTTTCATTTTACCCAATTTTCGTTGTTCATGTGGTTTAATATCGTCTTTACGCCAAATTTATTTTTCAAATGCCTCACTACGGCTTCTGCAGCGTATACACTTCGGTGTTGCCCTCCAGTACATCCAAAATTAATTTCTAAACTTTCAAATCCACGCTTTATGTAATCTTCAACGGTTATGTCTATGATATCATAAATGCTATTTAAAAATTTAGGCATCAACGTTTGTTGCTCTAAATAATCTTTCACCGGTTTGTCTTGTCCAGATTGCTTTTTGTATTCATCAATTCTACCTGGATTTAAAATGCCCCTACAATCAAAAACGTAACCTCCACCATTTTTAGTTTCATCTTTTGGATATCCATTTTTTAAATAAGAAAAGCTTTGAACTTTTACAGTCAAAGGAGTTTCTTTATTTGCTTTTATATTTTCAAATTGTTGAATGATTGTATCACTAACTATTTTTTCAAGCAATTGCTCAAATTCTGGAAAACGAATGCCTATTTTTTTGTGCTGTAAAAAGTGTTTTAAATTTTGTAAGGCAAATGGAATGCTTGTTAAAAAATGTGCTTTACGTTCAAATAATCCCCTAAACCCATAAGCGCCCAATACTTGCAACAGTCGTATCAACACATATCCATTGTATTGATTTACAAAAGATGCTCTATCCAATGATGTTTCCAATTGCTCATCTACACAATCCATATAATATTGAAGTAAAACATCTTTCCATTCATCACTCAAATTAGCTTTTGCTTGCCACAACAAAGAAGCTACATCATATTGTAGCGCACCCTTCATTCCACCTTGGAAATCGATGAAATAAACTTCGCCATTTTTTACCATAATGTTT
>CALQKL020000140.1 GCA_943331145.2 Chitinophaga pinensis | reverse complement strand
TGGTGAAAAAAGCAAAAGACCAAGAATATGCTTGGAATGATGAAGAAAGGAAATTATTGGTAACGAAAATAGGACAGGGTAAAGACGATAGCGTAACTATACAGCGTTATAAAGGTTTGGGAGAGATGAACGCGGAACAATTGTGGGAAACCACAATGAATCCAATGACCAGAACCTTAAAGCAAGTTACGATTGACAGTTTAACCAATGCTGATGGGGTTTTCAGCATGTTGATGGGCGACGAGGTGCCACCAAGAAGGGCATTTATCGAATCGCATGCTAAATATGCAAAAATCGACGTGTAATTCAACTGAAAAAAAGTAGTCCACATAATGTGGACATATCTTTTTTATTGTTTTTGGGAAAATTCGATTTTTTTAGTAGCTTGTTGTCCGAGCGAAAAATTCGTTCTTTATTTACTAACTATAAATTATATTCAAATGTCAAAAATGTTAACAGCGTATTGCATGAAAACCAAAGAAAAAAATGTTCCAATGCAAGAAGCAGTAATTACCAAAACAGCTCGCGGTGGTTATATGGCTCAAGGTCATGATGGAAAAGGAAACAAAATGACTACAATGCTAGGTGAAGCAACCGCTTTAGAAGCCGTAAAAAACGGTGTTGCTAAAAAAGCTTGGTAATTCTTTAAAAAATTAATTTTAGCCGTTCTATTTGGAACGGCTTTTTTTTTAATACAATGCTGTTGTTGTATTAACTCAAAAGTTAAAAGTAAAAATGTAGTTGACAGAAATCTTATACGATAATGCACTAAAATTGATAATCCCCTTTTTATTTTTTTACTTTTCACTTTGATTAATGTTTATGTTCACACCCGGTTATTACCTAAAATAACTTTACCTCTATTTACAGAGTTTATAACATAAATTGTACTTTTAGAAATCTGGGTTAAAAAATTAAAATTTAATGAAGCATTTTTTATTGATACGCCTAATGGCATTTGCTATTCTATTGTTTTATGTTAATTCAATTAATGCCCAGTATACGGTAAATGGCTCTGCATTTCAAAATAGCTGTAGATGTTATACAGTTACACCTAATGTAGCTACACAAAAAGGTAGTGTTTGGAATAACAATAGAATAAATTTAAATCAATCATTCGATTTTACTTTTCAAGTTTTTTTGGGCTGTAGTGATGGAAATGGTGCTGATGGAATGGCATTTGTATTACAACCAATGGGAACATCTACAATTTCTTCATCTCCAGCAGGAGGTGGTATGGCATTTTATGGTGTTTCTCCTTCTTTAGCAGTTTCATTAGATACCTATCAAAATGTTGATGTTTCCAATTTAAATGATAATGACCCCGTTTATGATCATATTGCCATTCAATTAAATGGAGCTACTAGTCATAACTCAGCAAATACAATTACACCTGCGCCAACAGCATCTGCCACGAGCAATAATATTGAAGATTGTATAGATCATAAATTACGTGTAGTTTGGAATGCAGTTACCAAAAATATGCAGGTTTATTTTGATGATCAATCACGTTTAAACGTAACAAATGATTTTGTAAATACTACTTTTGGAGGGAATAGCTTGGTTTATTGGGGCTTCACTGGCGCTACAGGCGGTCTTTCTAATGTTCAAAGATTCTGTACCGAATTAACGCCTCGGTTTCGACTTTTACCCAATCAAATAAAATGTGTTAACCAGCCTGTTTCATTCATAGATTCTACCACTTCATTTGCAGGGATTGTAAAATTTTACTGGAATTTCGGTGATAGCAGCCCTATTGATTCTGTAAATCAAAATCCAATTCACACCTATACTGTTGGTGGAGATTATACCATTACCTATACCGTTTTTGGTTTTGATGGCTGTAGCGAAACATACACTCAACCTCTACGTATTGGAAGTAAACCTATTGCTGGTTTTTCATATACCGCTTCTTGTCAAAATTCACCCGTACAATTGGTGGATACATCACATGTTACTGTTGGCACTATAAATAACTGGTATTGGGATTTAGACAACAACGGACTTACATCTACATCACAATTTGTTTTAACTACGTATTCTACTCCTGGAATAAAAAATATAAAATTTGTGGTTAAGACCGCTGAAGGTTGTGTGTCTGATACTTTACGAACGCCTATCACCGTTAGTCCACGTCCTACAATTAATTTTAGCTTTACTGATTCTGTTTGCTTAGGTACGCCAACCATATTTACAGATTTATCATTTGTAAATGGTAGCCCAACAACACCCATAAACTATTGGCAATGGTTCTATGGAGATAGCAGCGCTCCTGCAATCATTCAAAACCCAACGCATGTTTTTACCAATCCAGGTAATCATGCCGTTAGCTTAATCACTTCCGCATCCGGCACAAATGCTTGCGCTGGAACCGCCATAACAAAAAATGTTTTTGTTTCTGATAAACCTGTTGCAAAAATCAAATCGATTATTCTTTGCGAAAGACAACAAGCTCAATTTCAAGATTCATCTTATTCTGCTGATGGGTTAGCCATTGCAAATTGCTGGTGGGATTTTGGGAATGGTCAAACCTCAAATCAATGCAACCCAAATTTTACGTTTACCACTCCAGGTCCCAAAACCATTAAACATGTTGTGTTTAATTCAAGAGGTTGTAAATCAGATACGTTAACCGTTTCATTAAATGTGGCAGATAAACCTGTGGCTAATTTTAATTTCAGTCAGCCAATTTGTAACGACAATAGCATTCAACTAACAGATATTACAACATTACAAAATGGAAGTTTGAATCAATGGAATTGGATTTATAATTCAACAACATTTAGTACTACTCAAAATACAACAGGATATTTCCCTTTTGGAAATGTGCAAGTTGGATTGGTTGCTACAAGTAATTTAGGATGCTTTAGCGATACGGTTTTTCATACATTTAGACTTATAAAAAATCCAGTTGTAGATATGCAGTTTAATGACACTTGTAAAAATGCTTTGGTTCAAATTACATCAGGAGAAACCACAACAAGTATTGGCATTAATCAATGGCAATGGAATTTTGGAGATGGATTTCAAGGAACGGGATCGCCTGTAACACATACCTACACAAACAATGGTCAATACACCATTACACTTTATGCAACATCGATTGAAGGTTGCAAAGATACAGCAGTAGAAAGCATAAATATTTATGGCACAAATGTATATGCAGGCAATGATACGATTGTGGTTACCAATCAACCGATTCAGTTGAATGCAACAGGAGGGTTTAGTTATCAATGGACGCCTTCAATTGGATTGAGTGCAGATAATATTCCAAATCCAATCGCAATTGTTTCTTCAGATCAAACCTATTATGTGGTTGCATTCACGCCAACTGGCTGTAAGAGCTATGATACCATAAAAATAAAAGTGTATGATGGTGTTCCTCAAATGTATTTCCCAAATGCATTTACACCAAATGGAGACGGGTTGAATGATTTATTTAAACCATTCCCTGTCGGTTTAAAAAGGTTTGAATATTTTGCCATTTATAATCGTTTCGGTCAACAATTGTTTTATTCTACAAAAGCATATAAAGGTTGGAATGGAGAATACAAAGGGATAAAGCAGCCAGCAGGAACCTATGTTTGCATTGCAAAAGGCATTGATTACAAAAACAATGCATTGTCTGTTAAGCGAACAATCCTATTGATTAGGTAACTTTTTTACGCTATTGTGCATGCGTAAAATGAACTCGTAAATGTGGTTCATTGTTTTGATGTTTTCAACAATTAAAATTCCGTTTTTGCCTACTTGCTTTAAACGAGCTTTATTGGTGCCCGTTTGTAAAAACATCAAAATTCTATTAAAGGTTTCGCTTTGGAAATAAGGAGAATCAGGGTTGCTTACAAAAAAGCATTTCATGTTTTCGTTTCTAAGTAAAAGCTTTTCAAAACCTAAATCAACCGCCATTTTTCTGCAACGTACAATGGTAAACAAATCTTCTGCTTCTGGTGGAACCGCACCAAATCGGTCAACCATTTCTGCATGAAAACTCACCAAGTCTGCTTCAGTTTCGCAATTGTCTAATCTCGAATATAAACTCAATCTTTCCGTAATGCTTTCTACGTATTTATCCGGGATTAGAATTTCAAGATCGGTGTCAAATGTGCAATCTTTTACAAAATCATCTTGCTTGCTAATTTCTTCTTTAAACAATTCTTTAAAATTATTTCGCTTCAATTCGCGCACGGCTTCATCCAAAATCTTCTGATACATTTCAAATCCAATTTCGGAAATGAATCCACTTTGTTCTCCACCAAGCATGTTTCCAGCTCCACGAATATCTAAGTCGCGCATGGCAATTTGAAACCCGCTTCCCAAATCACTGTATTGTTCTAATGTTGATAAACGTTTTCTGCTGTCTGTAGGAAGCGTACTCATTGGTGGAGCAAGTAGATAACAAAATGCTTTTTTATTGCTTCTCCCTACACGACCTCTTAATTGATGTAAATCGCTTAACCCAAACTGATGCGCATTGTTTACAATGATGGTATTTACATTTGGAATATCAACGCCACTTTCTACAATGTTGGTACATACCAGCACATCATATTTTTTATCCATGAAATCAAGAATCGTATCCTCAAGCTGATCGCCTTCCATTTGGCCATGTGCAAATGCAATGCTGATATCTGGACAAAGGCCTTGAATAAAACTTTTCATTTCGGGCAAACCCTTTACACGATTATGTATAAAAAAGACTTGACCACCACGTTCTGTTTCATAATAAATAATGTCTCTGATATTGTCTTCATTGAAAACGGCAACTTCAGTTTGAATAGGTTGTCTGTTAGGAGGTGGCGTATTGATGATGCTTAAATCTCTTGCCCCCATCAAACTAAATTGTAACGTTCTTGGGATAGGAGTTGCCGTTAGTGTAAGCGAATCTACTGTAGCACGAAGTTGTTTTAATTTCTCTTTTGCAGTTACGCCAAATTTTTGTTCTTCATCAATAATCATTACACCCAAATCTTTAAACTTCACATCTTTGCTTAATAAAGCGTGGGTGCCTATTATGATATCAATTTTCCCTTCTTCTAATTTCTTTAAAGTTTCTTTTTTCTCTTTAGCAGTTTTAAAACGATTTACAAAATCCACCGTTACTGGAAAATCTTTCAATCTGTCTTTAAACGTTTTATAATGTTGATAAGCTAGAATGGTTGTTGGAACTAAAATAGCAGCTTGTTTACCATCACAGCAGGATTTGAACGCAGCTCTAATGGCAACCTCTGTTTTTCCAAATCCTACATCTCCACAAACCAATCGATCCATTGGCGCATCCTTCTCCATGTCTCGCTTTACATCATCGGTAGCTTTTGCCTGATCGGGTGTATCCTCATAAATAAAGCTTGCCTCCAATTCGGTTTGCATGTAATTATCCGGGCTATGCTGAAATCCTTTCTGGCTTTTACGTTGTGCGTATAATTGTATTAAATCATTGGCAATATCCTTTACTTGCTTTTTGGTTTTTTCTTTAAGCTTACTCCACACATCACTTCCCAATTTATTCATCTTAGGAATAGAACCCTCTTTGCCACTGTATTTGCTGATTTTGTGCAGCGAAGAAATATTTACATACAATAAATCGCCATCTTTATATTGTATTCTAACGGATTCTTGTAAACGTCCGTTTGCTTCAATTTTTTGTAAGCCACTATACACACCAACACCATGATCAATATGCGCTACATAATCACCAGGTTGTAAGTCGCGCAAGGTTTTCAAGGTCAGTGCTTTATTTTTGCTAAAGGCTTGTTTTACTTTATACTTATGATAACGTTGAAATACTTGATGGTCGGTATAACAAATTAATTTATTGTCGTCGTCTATAAATCCCTCATGAATCGAAACAGGAATTGGCGTAACCTGAATTTCTGCTTTTAAGTCGGTGAAGATGATGTGTAAACGCTCTAACTGTTTCGGGTTTTCTGCAAAAATGAAAATATTGTATTTCTGCTTTTCATACTCCTGCAAATTTTTAATCAACAAATCAAACTGTCTGTTGAAAGCAGGT
>CALQKL020000139.1 GCA_943331145.2 Chitinophaga pinensis | reverse complement strand
CCAGAAAATAAAGTTGAATTTGAAGCGCTAATCGCATATCTAAGCAATAGAAACATTCAGCTTTTAGCCATTAACCAACCCCCACTTTTATCGTTTATGGGTAATAACAATGCTTCTCAATTCATCTCTTATTTAAAAATAAACCCTGTAGATGGATATAATTCAATCTCAGTGAATGAAGATGAGATTTTAAAAAGCAATGGTTATTTAGATGAACTATCCAAAAAGTATGAGAACATACTTGTGTTTGATGTTTTTAATAAACTGTATAAAAATGGTAAAGCAAAAATATCTTACAACAAAGACTTGTTATATTTTGATGATGATCACTTAAGCACGGAGGGAACAGAACTATTCAAAGAAGATTTAAAAAATGTTATACAAGGGCTTATGAAATAGCCATAGCGAAATGTTCGTTATCCACCAACAATAATGATAAGGCAATACCCTTGATTAAAACCAAACCAATTTAAGCATCCAATATCGGCATCAACCATTTTGTTGTTTCTTCAACAGTCATTCCCTTTCTATTTGCATAATCTATTACTTGATCGTTTTCAATTTTTCCAACGCCAAAATATTTGCTTTCAGGATGTGCAAAATACCACCCGCAAACTGATGATGCAGGATACATGGCTAACGACTCTGTAAGATGAATGCCTGTATTTTCTTCGCCACCCAATAACTCAAACAATTTGTATTTTTCGGTATGATCAGGGCAAGCTGGATATCCTGGAGCCGGACGAATGCCTGAATATTTTTCTTGTATTAAATCTTCGTTAGATAGTTCTTCATTTTGTTCATATCCCCAAAAATCTGTTCTTGTTTTTTTATGCATTAATTCTGCAAAAGCTTCTGCCAATCTATCTGCTAGCGCTTGTAAAATGATTTTATTATAATCGTCTAGATTGTCTTCAAATAGCTTGATGTGTGTTTCTATTCCTTGAATGGTTACAGAAAATGCGCCGATGTAATCTTTTTTATCAGGATGAATAAAATCGGATAAAGACAAATTGGGTTGACCTTCTGCTTTTTTAATTTGTTGTCTTAAAAACTCTAGGCGCATATTTGTACCCGTTATGTTAACGCTATCAGGTGCTGATTTTACAACTTCCCAAAAGCCAACAGTCCCTTTTGCTCTAAGCCATTTTTCTTCAATGATTTGTTTTAATAAAGCTTGTGCATCTTGATATAATTTAGATGCTTCTTTGCCAATAATTTCGTCTTCTAATATCGCTGGAAATTTTCCGTGCATTTCCCATGCAATAAAAAATGGTTGCCAATCGATGTAGGTTGCAATTTCTCCAAGATCATAATTATCAAATACTTTATTACCTGTAAACGTTGGCTGAATGGGATTGTAGTTTTCCCAATTTATAACGGCACTATTTTTTTGTGCTTCATTAAACGGCAATAATTTTTTTGCTGTTTTTTTATTTCCAAAATCTAGTTTTAGTTTTTCGTATTCCGATTTTATATCTCCTAAAAAACCAACTTTTAAATCTTGATTAAGCAAATTTCCTGCAACGGTTACACTTCTAGATGCATCAAGCACATGAACCACACCGTGTTCAAATTCAGGTGCAATCTTAACCGCAGTATGCATTCTACTGGTGGTGGCACCTCCGATTAATAACGGCTTGTTTATTTTCAAACGCGTCATTTCTTTAGCAATGTGAACCATTTCATCCAATGACGGCGTGATCAATCCACTCAAACCAATGATATCAACATTATGCTTTTGTGCTTCAGTTAAAATTTTATCTGCCGAAACCATAACGCCCAAATCTATAATTTCATAACCATTACATCCCAATACTACACCAACAATATTTTTTCCAATATCATGCACATCACCTTTTACAGTTGCCAATAATATTTTTGCTGGTCCTTTTTCATCTGCTTGATTAAAATCGCCAGCAGCTTTATTGTTTCTTCTATCTTCTTTTTCTTGTTCGATAAATGGTGTTAACACAGCTACGGCTTTCTTCATTACCCGTGCACTTTTTACAACCTGTGGTAAAAACATTTTTCCTGCACCAAACAAATCACCTACAATATTCATTCCGTCCATTAATGGTCCTTCAATTACATCTAATGGCTTTGGATATTTAATTCTTGCTTCTTCTGTATCTGCATCTATATATTCTGTAATGCCATGTATTAGCGCATGTTCCATTCTCTTCTCTACAGATTCTTTTCTCCAGCTTTCATCTTTTATAACAACTTTCCCTTTTGCTTTTACAGTATCTGCAAACACAATTAGCTTTTCAGTTGCACCATTATCATCGTTGTTTTTATTTAAAATTACATTTTCACAAAGCTCTTTTAACGTTGGTTCAATATCATCGTAAATCACCAGCTGTCCTGCATTTACAATACCCATATCCATTCCAGCTTTTATGGCATGAAATAGAAACACACTATGAATGGCTTCTCTCACATGATCATTTCCCCTAAATGAAAACGACACATTACTCACGCCACCACTCACTTTGGTTAATGGCATCAATTTTTTTATTTCTCTGGTAGCTTCTATAAAATCTACCGCATAATTATTATGCTCTTCGATTCCTGTTGCTATTGCAAAAATATTGGGATCAAAAATGATTTCTTCAGGAGCAAAACCAACTTGTTCGGTTAGTATTTTATATGCACGATGACAAATCTCTACTTTTCTTTGTTTGGTATCGGCCTGACCTACTTCATCAAACGCCATTACGATAACTGATGCGCCAAAATTTTTACATACAATCGCTTGTTCGATGAACTTTTCTTCTCCTTCTTTCATCGATATTGAGTTTACAATACATTTTCCTTGTACACATTTCAATCCAGCTTCTATGATTTCAAATTTACTGCTATCTATCATGATAGGAATCTTTGCAATGTCTGGTTCTGCTTGTAACAGATTTAAAAATGTAGTCATTGCTGAAACGCCTTCTAGTAAGGCATCATCCATATTGATGTCTAAAATTTGTGCGCCGCTTTCCACTTGTTGACGAGCAACAGAAAGTGCCTCTTCAAATAATCCCTCACGAATTAAACGCGCAAACTTTTTACTACCGGTTACGTTAGTACGCTCACCCACGTTTACAAAGTTGGTTTCTGGGCGAATGATTAAAGGTTCTAGGCCACTTAATCTGAGGTATGGGTTGATATTATTTTTCATTATTTGAGTTTTTTTTGCCACTAAGGTATGAGAACGCTAAAGCGTTGAAGTGCGAAGGTGGTGAAACACGAAGGCACGAAGACGCGAAGGCACTAAGTTTTGATTGTGTGTTGTTGTTTTGATACGATGACGCTAAAGCGTTATTGTGCGAATGTTTTGGAACACGAAGGCACGAAGACACAAAGGCACAAAGTTTTGATTTTATATTTTTGTTTTGATTCGATGACGCTAAAGCGTTATTGTGCGAAGGTGTTGAAACACGAAGGCACGAAGACACGAAGGCGCTAAGTTTTGATTGTGTGTTGTTGTTTTGATACGATGACGTTATAGCGTTGAAGTGCGAAGGTGGTGAAACACGAAGGCACGAAGACACGAAGGCACGAAGAAAAAACATGGTTGATTTTTTGATTTTAAATATTATAATACCATTCTTTTGATTCCTTGTTTTATTAATGGCACATTGAAATTTATTATAAATCCAATGTGCATATTTGATAACTTTAAATAACTTAATAATTGAGCTTCCCAAACGGGATGATAAGTTTCTTGGGCTTTTAACTCAATTATTATTTTATCATCTATTAAAATATCTACTCGTAATCCCTCTCTAAATTCTATACCATCATAATAAATTGGTACTTTTTTTTGAGATACAAATACGATATTTCTTTTTTCTAATTCATAACAAAAACACACTTCATAAACGCTTTCTAGTAAACCAGGGCCTAATGAAGAATGTATTTTATAGGCAATGTTTACAATCTCTTTTGCTAAATATTCAATCTCATTTTCTATCATTTTTGTTGCTTTTCTTTAAAAATAATATTCGAAATATTACTTTCTTAAGTAAAAACAACAACAAGTTTCTGTTTTTTACCCCATCCAATTTATTAATTCCTTCGTGTCTTTGTGTCTTCGTGCCTTCGTGTTTCAAAAACCTTCGTGTTTCAAACCCCTTCGCTCCAATCAAACCCATTCCTTCGTGCCTTCGTGTCTTTGTGTCTTTGTGCCTTCGTGTTTCAAAAATCTTCGTGTTTCAAACCCCCTTCGCGTTTACGCGACAACCACAGGCAATTCCCTCGGTTTAAACTTACGCACCTCTTCTGCAATATGCCTTATATGATCTGGGGTTGTACCACAACATCCACCTACAATATTTACAAATCCCTCTTTCGCCCATTCTTCAATGATATGCGCTGTTTCGTGTGGTTGCTCATCATATTCGCCAAATGCATTCGGTAATCCTGCATTGGGATAAGCTGATGTAAAACATTTTGCAATTGATGATAACTCTTCAATATGTGGACGCATTTCGCTTGCCCCAAGTGCGCAATTCAATCCAATACTCAAAGGGTTTGCATGTACTACAGAAATATAAAAAGCTTCAAGGGTTTGTCCACTTAATGTTCTTCCACTTGCATCGGTGATTGTGCCACTAATCATGATCGGTAGTTCGGGCAAATTATTTTTTCTAAAGAAATCTTTTATAGCATAAATAGCAGCTTTTGCATTTAACGTATCAAAAATGGTTTCAACCAATAACACATCAACACCTCCATCAACCAAACCTTTTATTTGTTCTTCATACGCAATAACTACTTCATCAAAAGTTACCGCACGATATCCAGGGTTATTTACATCTGGAGAAAGCGAAAGCGTTTTATTTAAAGGACCAATAGCACCAGCCACAAACCTAGGTTTTGCTGGGTTTTGAGCTGTGTATTCATCTGCAGCAATACGCGCACATTTTGCAGAAGCTACATTTAATTCATACGCTAGCTCTTGCATATCATAATCTGCTTGCGCAATGGTTGTGCTGCTGAATGTATTTGTTTCAATAATATCTGCACCCGCATCCAAATATTGTTTGTGAATGCCAATAATAATGTCGGGTTGTGTAATGCTCAATAAATCATTATTTCCTTTTACATCCTTATGCCAGTTTGCAAAACGTTCGCCACGATAATCAGTTTCTTCAAGTTTATGACGCTGAATCATCGTACCCATGGCGCCATCAATAATTAAAATCCTTTCTTTTAAAAGGTCTTTGATGTTATAATTCATAATGCTTTATGTTTTATATAAGATTCACATAAAAGAATCCTAATGAACAATTATAATAACAATTGAAACGAAATATTTGTTGTAAAAATTGAGGTAGCTATTAAACGTCATTCAAATCTGAAGATATTCAGGAGGAGAAGTAGTCGTTTATTAGTTCAATTTTTAAAACAAATTTGTAAGGGTTGAACAATAAACAAATCTGACCTTACAAGACTTCAAAGATAATGCAGTTATGAAGTATAATCAAAAAAGAAATGAAAAAATTATACAACAGGATTGATGTAACGCTCTACAGGAATCCGATTGGTGATGCTTTTTGCCAACGTCATTTCATCGGCGTACTCTAATTCTCCTCCAAATGAAATGCCTCTAGCAATGGTTGTTATTTTAATTGGATACTCTTTTAGTTTTCTACCAATATAATAAATAGTGGTATCACCCTGAATATTTGGGTTTAAAGCAAAAACAATTTCGGTGATTTGATTGTTCTGTACACGTTGAATTAATGGTTCAATATTTAATTGTTCTGGTCCCACACCATCAAGCGGAGAAATAATTCCACCCAATACATGAAAAACACCGTTGAAATGTTGTGTGCTTTCTATAGCCATTACATCTCGAATGTTTTCTACAACACAAATAATATCTTGTTTACGGGAAATATTATCGCAAATATTACAAACATGTTTATCTGAAATATTATAACAACGGCTACAAAACTTTATTTCTTTCCTCATATTTTCAATAGACTCGCAAAAATGACTCACTTCGTTTTCTGGCTGTTTTAATAAATGCAAAGCCAAACGTAAAGCGGTTTTTTTGCCAATGCCCGGCAACTTTGCCAATT
>CALQKL020000138.1 GCA_943331145.2 Chitinophaga pinensis | reverse complement strand
GAGAACATATTGAAATATGGTAAGATCAAAAAGTCAAGCAAACGCTTGTATTTGCAGCATTTTTTTCTTGTAATAGATTTCAACTGCAAAATTTGGGTTTAAATAATTAAGTTTGATGAGGTAAATCAATCTTTATGCTTAAATAAATTTAGAAAACTAATTTAATCTCTTATGCGACATATTTTTATATTAATAGCTATTACTTTTTTAATAAGTTCTTGCAAAAAAGACAACAACCCCACAACCTCTGCAGACAAGCCAAGCGAACAAAAAACGATAAACCTGACTGTTGACGGAAATGCAAGAAGTTTTATAGTTTATCTTCCAACAGGTTACAATAATGCAGGTGAAATGCCTTTGATATTTGCCATTCACGGTGGAAGTGGAACGCCAGAAGGAATGATAAATATTGCGAATTTCAAAACCATTGCTGATAGGGACAAAGTGGTTTTGGTTTATCCAGCCGGAATTCAAAATAATTGGAATGATGGACGACCAACAACGCCCAATCAATTAGGAATTAATGATGTTAGTTTTTTCAATCAAATGTGTGATTATATGATTAACAACTATTCTGTTGATGGCACTAAAATTTATGCTACAGGAATTTCTAATGGCGGTTTTATGTCTTCTCGTTTGGGCTGTGAATTGAGTAATCGAATTGCAGCTATTGCCGTGGATGCAGCAACCATTGAAGCAACGACCATTGCACCAAATTGCAATCCTGGCCGACCAGTTCCAGCTATATATATTCACGGAACAACAGATCCCCTTGTTCCATTTACTGGAGGACAAATGACCGCAGGAGGTACAGCGGGCGGAACGGTCTTGTCTCATTTTCAAGCCATAGATAAATGGGTAACCATTAATGGTTGCAATTCTACACCAACAATTACGGATTTACCAGACATTGCAAATGACGGAACAACAATAAAACAAAGAGTTTATTCAGGCGGAACAAATGGAAGTGAAGTAGTAAGTTATGTAGTTTTAAATGGCGGGCATACTTGGCCACAAGGTTATCAGTATTTGAATGAAGCTATTATTGGAAAGACAAGCCAAGATATGAATGCCTGTGAAGTCATTTGGGCTTTCTTTAAAAGATTTAGCAGATAATGTTTCTTATTTAATTCTTGCTTCAAGAGTTTAATTATTCAGTTTTCCGAGAGTTATGTTCTCAATCAATTTATTGAAGCTGCAACTTTCATCATTAAGGGGAGCTATGATGGCTTTTTCTTTGTCTATTAGTGCGTTAGGACTTTTGCAACCCTTCATTTTTTCAAAATATTCATTTCATCTGCTATTAATGAAATTATTAAATTCAGTTTTTGCTAATGTATTTGTAAATAGTGCAGTATGTCCGCCTGGTATTTCAACAAATTGACTATTCTGACAAGTTGTACAATTTAAAACTTCTTGCTTAAAACTTGGCCACGAATACAACTGAATAGGAGCGTCATCTAGTCCTTGAATAAACAAAATATCTGACTTGAACCCATCAGTAAAATTAAGTAATGACCGTTCAAAATAAGCACTTGAATTGCTGGTTGTTAAACCATAAACATTTTTTAATTTTAAACAGGTAGTGCTAGATTGAACCTGGCCATTTTCTTCAAGCCCACACCGATAAACAAGATTAAGTGGCCCAGGCGAATTCGCAATTACACCATTTGTTTGATGCATAGTATTTAAACGAGTAACCAAATAGCCTCCTTGAGAGTGACCGGCTAAAAATATTTTTCCTACAGTAATTCCTAATTCTTGATTTGCTTTATTTTTTACCCATAACAATGCTGCTTCTGCTTGCGTTATATTGTCACCGAAAAGTAAATTCTCTTGAGGGTGCGCAACACTTACGATCATCATATTCTTTCTATCCAGAATACCTTTGAAATAATCAAGTGTTGTATTTGCAGCTGTTATTATTTGACTATCAGCTTGAACGGTGCCATGAAATAATAAAAGTACATCAAGATTATTTATAGCAGGCTTATCTATTATAACATCAACACTAATGTTGTTGTATGTAATATTTTTTGTTATTCTATATGCGGTAGGCGATTCAACTTGACTATTCTTTTTACAAGAGAAATTAAGAAGTATTAGTATTGGGATATAAAATAATTTCATAAAGTTCTTTTTATTAGCAGACATCAAAATTAAAAATGGTTTAATTAAGTTAGATAAATTTAATTGAATAAAAAGTTGCCTACAACTATTATTTTTGATAATCACTAACCGAATAATTTAAATTATTTAAAAGTGAATATTTATAATTTGTCATCAATATTTAGAAATAAAAATAATAAAGTTGATACAAAGGAAGCAACAATCAAAGATTATATGGATTTCGTAAAGAACATACCAAAACCTACACCTCAAGAAACGGAAAGCTTTATAAAAATGGTAATCAGCCAACATAGCTGGTATAAACGTGTTAGTTGGGAAGTGCCTCTACCTTTTATGTTTTTTTTAGATCCTAATATAAATAATAACGAAACAGGTCATTGGAATTATCTAGGACCAGGTCCTTTATTTAAAGTAAACCCCAAAGCTGAATGGTTTATACATTACAATGATAAAAAAGTAATGATCTCTTCAAAAATTAGTGAAAAGTGTTCAGTTGGGTTAACTGGATGTTTGCACCCTGGGATGGCATCAGATAAAAAATTTAAACCAGATGATGAGTTTACATTTAAAGAAAAACATTTAAAGGATGTAGATAAATTAAGTACGCATCTTTATAATCTGCTGGATTTTTTTTATGATTAATACAGATGTATTTTTTAAATTTTTGACACACATCAAATTACACCAAAATGAAATCTCC
The DNA here is from genome assembly GCA_943331145.2 of Chitinophaga pinensis. GTDB lineage: Bacteria > Bacteroidota > Bacteroidia > Chitinophagales > Chitinophagaceae > Ferruginibacter > Ferruginibacter pinensis_F. The sequence goes on along the minus strand of CALQKL020000138.1, from coordinate 3,267 downwards.
ATTCAGTAAATTTCTCTACATCGGCTTTCTTACATTAGGTTTGTATCAAGCATTTTTTTCTAAAGACTATATGCAATCTGCAGCATCTCTTGGAATAGGCATGGCATTCGACCCATTCAATCCAGAACAAAAATGGAATGACCGACCTATTTGGCAAAAATCAGTTTTAATTATTCACCTTGCATTAGTAGCCGCCATGTTTGGGTTTGGGATTGGTTTGAATGATAGATAGACTTCCTGCAAATTTTACACGAAGTTCAACCCTTTAATTTCCTAAGAGATACATACTCAATCATCGCATTATAGTTGCATCTTTCGTCTGTAAGGGGAGCAGAAAAAGTAAAAAGGTTATAGACATCACTGTTTGTAACCTTTTTTTATGCCCTTACAGGTTGCAAATCTGTTAGCCATAGAAACTTGTATATTTCATCTGCTATTTTAGCTTTATCTTGGCCTAAAAATTTCCAATTTCAATAATGAATACAACATCACCAAAATCGGGCAAAGTACTCATTGCAAGCATGATTGGCACCATGATTGAATACTTTGATTTTTATATCTATTCTACAGCAGCTGTTCTTGTTTTTCCAAAGCTCTTCTTTCCCATGTCGAGCCCTACAGCCGCAACATTTGAGTCATTAGCTACCTTTGCGCTTGCTTTTTTTGCCCGGCCCATCGGAGCTGCTTTATTTGGACATTTTGGTGACCGCATAGGACGAAAAGCCACATTGGTAGCGGCACTGATGACGATGGGACCATCAACCGTTGCAATCGGCCTGCTTCCTGGTTATGCATCAATAGGTGTTCTCGCCCCGCTTCTGCTGGCCATATTTAGGTTTGGTCAGGGGCTTGGTTTGGGAGGAGAATGGGGAGGAGCCGTACTATTGGCAACAGAATATGCACCTTCAGAAAAGAAAGCATGGTATGGCATGTTTCCACAACTTGGTGCACCATTGGGCTTCATTTTATCTAATGGCTCCTTTTTGTTGTTAAGCAATTATCTTACCAACGAAGAATTTCTATCTTGGGGCTGGCGAATACCTTTCATTGCAAGCGCCATACTGGTTTTTGTAGGTCTTTATGTTCGATTGAATATTGAAGAAACGCCTGAATTTCAAAAAGTAATTGAATCCAAAGAGCAAGTCAAAATCCCTATGTTTACCGTTGTAAGAAAACACACTAAAATGCTCATCCTAGGCAGTTTGGCGGCAACTACAACATTTGTTATCTTCTATCTGATGACCGTTTTTACCTTGAGTTGGGGAACTTCACACATGGGTTATCAAAGAGAACCTTTCCTTTTGGCTCAGCTCGTGGCAATCCTTTTCTTTGGAATTGGCATCCCCGTTTCATCCATATTGGCTGATAAAATTGGCACTATTCGAATGCTGATTATAGCCACTGCGCTCATCTTTGTTTTTGGACTTGCTTTTAATACATTGTTTGAATCCGGAAACCTTCTACTTACTACCATCTTTCTATCACTTGGACTTCTCCTAATGGGATTTACATATGGCCCACTTGGCACTGCTCTCTGTAATATTTTTCCAACAGCCGTTCGGTACTCCGGATCTTCACTAACATTTACTTTTGCTGGTATACTAGGGGCGTCTGTAGCGCCCTATATCGCCACTAACTTGGCCACTTCTTACGGGCTGGAATATGTTGGATACTACCTTTGCGTAGCAGCTTTGATCAGCCTCATTGCCTTAATATTACTTAAAAAACAGAATTGATTTGCCTCCGTTGGTGACCATTAAACTTCATTAGATCACGCATATGCCGGGGCTTGGTCTATGACCATCAAACTCGGTACAAGAAAACTATAATTTATTTTACTTTCAATAAATGAAACAACAATATGCGCACGCGTGGCCACATTTTTTTACAGCCACAATCCAAGAATGAAAGCATTTATTTCACTGTTTTATGAAAAAGCTGTAGACCATTATTTGGGATAAATAGCGTCACTAAAGAGTAGGACGGCTGGTCAAAAACCAAGCTTCGTCGGCTAAAAGGTGGCGGTGTTGGGCGCTCAAAAAGTTGTGAATTAACCGACAAAGGCAGACAACGGCAATCTTTACAATCGAGCTAAGGTTTGAATGTCGTAGAATTGTATGTCAACAGCTGCAGGAATGTTGTTGGTACGCTGCGCTACTTACCTTTACTACATGCCAACAACAGCGAGAATAAAAATTACGATTAATAAAATATCTTTTTAAATTTTTTTGCTTGTCTTCTCCTATCTTTATCCTTTAAAAATGTTAGCATGAAACTTTGTTTTTTCATTGCCTTGATACTTTCCTTTTTTGTTACCCGCTCGCAAATACTAAGCGTAGGATCCAAAGGTTTAATGGTAAAGCCTGGAACCGTTTTTCACGTATCGGGACTTACCCTGCAACCCACAGTTGATTTTCTGATGAAGAATCAAAATATTAGTTTAAATAATCGTCTTTCCAATACATTGTTGAGTAGTTATGTGAAAAGGGTTTACCGTTTTAGCAATTCCTCTGCTCCTTTCAATGGTAGTGTTAGCATCAACTATGATGATTCTGAACTGAATGGGCATCAAGAAAGCAGCCTTGAGGTGAATGTACACAATGGTATTCACTGGAGATCCATCAATACCGTGAATCGCAATACGGGTAACAATAGGGTTACTAGTGATCAGGTCATGGCGTTGTCTTTCAAAGAGATCACCTTGGCCTCTCCGGTACATCCTGACCTTCAGAATTGGATAAACGTATTGGGAAATCCGGTAAGGAAAGATAGAGTGTTCCTGGTAAATCGACTTTCTGCCAACCAGTACTTTTCTTTTTTTGCTATTGATGGAAAGTTACTGTATTCAGGAACATTGCGTCCTGGGTTAAACATACTACCTGTTAACTCCTATCCAAATGGCATATATATCCTTCGCTGTCAAGATATCACTGAGAAAATAATCATTCAACGATAACGCTACTGTATAAAAAAAATCAAATAATGAAACACTTCATAATTTCTATTCTGCTGGTCAATTTATTATTAACCGCCGAAGCTCAAGTCGGCGTGGGCATTGGTACCAACAGTCCGGATACCAGTTCTATGTTGGAGGTAGCCTCCACCACAAAAGGAATGCTGGTTCCCAGGATGAGCACCGCTCAGCGAACAGCCATTCAAAATCCGGCAAATGGACTATTGGTGTATGATACCAATTTTAATGGTTTCTGGTTTTATACCTCTGCCGGCTGGTTAGCATTAAATCATACTAAAAACGCATGGAGCTTT
>CALQKL020000137.1 GCA_943331145.2 Chitinophaga pinensis | reverse complement strand
GTTTGTAATGGTTTTCAAATTTTATGCGAAAGCGGATTATTGCCAGGGGTATTACTTAAAAATGCCAATCAACAATTTATTTGTAAAAACATATACCTTAAATCAACAAGTTCAAATACGAGCGAAGCACTTAAAATACCAATCGCTCATGGCGAAGGAAGATATTATGCCAACGAAGAAACCATTAACAATTTGGTTAAAAACAATCAGATTATTTATACGTATTGTGATGAAAATGGAGCGGCTACTGCTACAAGCAATCCCAATGGCGCAACACAAAATATCGCGGGTATTTGCAACGAAAGCAGAAATGTATTTGGTATGATGCCTCACCCGGAGCGTGTTTGCAATTCTAGTCTTGGTAATATTGATGGTAAAATAGTGTTTAAAGAACTTTTTGGGATTGGATAATTAACAAAATTTATTAAAGTTTAGAAAACGAGGTTTATATTTTTACAAAAAATAAAATCAAATGAAAAAAATCGGATTTTTTACCTTATTAATATTTTTCTTTTCAGGAATAGGATTCGCTCAAATCGAAAATCCGGTTTCTTGGAATTTTACAGCAACCAATACAGGTGCAAAGCAATTTGATGTACACATGACCGCAACTGTATCTGGAAACTGGCACATTTACGCACAAGTTTGTGGAGAAGGACCAGAGCCAACTACATTCAGTTTCACCAAAAATCCATTGATTAAGTTGGTGGGTAAAATAAAAGAAGTAGGAAAATTGGAAACGTCGTACGATCCAAATTTCAAATCCACATTAAAATTCTACAGCAGCAATGTTGATTTTGTTCAAAAAATTACCGTAAAATCAACAGCCAATACAAGCTTAAAAGGAACAGTTTTATATATGGTATGCAACGATAAAAGATGTTTGCCTCCTAAAGAAATTCCATTCAACATAAAGCTTGCATCTAAATAAATTATAAATTTGTCCAATCCCGATAACCTCGGGATTTTTTTATGATTATTGCCATTTGCTCAACAGAAATTATATTTAATTGGGCAAATCAGGTGACTGAATTTTTTAAAACACTATATTGACAAATGAAAAATAAAATCGCTTTCTTTCAAGTTTTACTTTGCACGTTGACTTTTGTTTTATTCGGATTGCAGGCATTTGCCCAAGATTCATCTGTAGTAAAATGGACGCATCAGGTTAAAAAAATAAATGACAAACAAATAGAAGTCACTTTAAAAGGCAGCATCTCCAAAGATTGGCATTTGTATAAATCAGATGCTAACGAAGGCTTAAGCGGAATTATAATTTCATTACAAGATTCAAGTGCAAAATTGCAAATTCCACAAATCAATGCTACTGAAAAGAAAATAAAAGACAAGGTATTTGAAGGCGCTGAAAAAACGGTGTACGAAAACGAAATTGAAATCATTCAAAATCTTGATTTTACAGATAAACAACCCGATGCTTTTAAATTAATTATCGCTTATGAATTGGGGAAAGACCTAGATTTTATCACAGAAGAACATCAAGAAAAAATTGTACTTAATAATAGTGCGAATGAGCAATCGCAAGCTAGAGTATTCATTCCTTCAATTGATATCCAACATCCTAAAAACAATTGTGGCATAACTTCTACAACAAATAATGATACCAAATCCAAAAGCTTATCTAGCTTGTTTTTAATTGGTTTCTTAGGTGGGTTAATTGCTTTGCTTACACCATGTGTGTTTCCAATGATTCCACTTACGGTTTCTTTTTTTACCAAGAAAGCAAGTTCTAAAAAAGCGGGAATCTTCAATGCATTTTTATATGGATTTTTTATTTTTATCATTTACATTTTATTGAGTTTGCCCTTTCATTTTTTAGACAGCATTAATCCTGAGTTCTTAAATAACATTTCCACAAACGTTTATTTAAATGTGTTCTTCTTTGTAATCTTTATATTTTTCGCCTTATCGTTTTTTGGTTTTTATGAAATCACATTGCCCGCTTCTTTATCGAGTGGGGCAGATAGTAAAGCTGGAGCTGGAAATATTTTTGGAATTTTCTTTATGGCATTAACCCTTGCATTGGTTTCATTTTCATGTACGGGTCCAATTTTAGGTTCATTGCTTGCGGGCTCATTGGCTTCAGATGGGGGAGCAATGCAATTAACTTTTGGAATGGGTGGTTTTGGACTTGCATTGGCATTGCCTTTTGCTTTATTTGCCTTATTTCCCAATTGGTTACAATCCTTACCTAAATCTGGCGGCTGGTTAAATACGGTAAAAGTTGTTTTGGGATTTTTAGAACTTGCATTGGCATTTAAGTTTTTATCTAATGCAGATATGGTAAAGCATTGGGGCCTTTTAAAAAGAGAAATATTCATTGGCATTTGGATCTTAGTTGGGATCGGACTTTCATTATATCTTTTCGGAAAAATAAGATTCAGCCACGATTCGCCCAATCAAAAAATTCCTTTAAGTAGAAAGCTATTGGCTTCTGTGGTATTGTTAGCAACCATTTATTTATTACCTGGGGTTACAAACACGAGCTATGCAAATTTGAAATTAATCAGCGGATTTCCGCCTCCTCTTTATTATAGTGTTTATCAAAAAGAATCGGATTGTGTTTTGGGTTTGCATTGCTCTAAAAATTATGAGGAAGGGTTGAAAATGGCAAAAGCGGAAAATAAACCATTACTAATTGATTTTACCGGATATGCTTGTGTAAACTGTAGACGCATGGAAGAAAATGTATGGAGTGAACCTGATGTGTATAAATTGATGAGCGAAAAATTTGTAGTGGTTTCACTTTATGTTGATGATAAGAAAGCACTTCCCGTTTCTCAACAATTTATTTACAAAACAAAAGATGGTGCCAATAAGGAGATCAATACTTATGGTGATTTGTGGGCTACTTTTGAAACAGAAAACTTTGCCAATAATGCGCAACCTTTTTATGCTATAATTGATACAAACGAAGTTTTATTAAATAGTCCGGTTGGGTATACACCTAATAAAAATGAATATTTACGTTGGTTGAATTGCGGATTAAATACTTTTCAAAAAAAATAGCAATTCTTTTTTATTCATCGAGTTTTTTTCAGGACAACACATTTGTTTTTATAGCCCACGGTTTAAACCGTGTAATGATTTTGGGACATTTCATTGTACCATTATAGATATCCAAACGTTATAAACCGTTGGAACGGGTATGGGAAAAATTTTTATTTATAGCCTACGGTTTAAACCGTGGGTTAAGAAGTTTTTTGTAAGGCATAATGGTTTCAACCATTTATTATTTAATACGTTTCAAAAAAAATAGCAATTCCCAATGAAGAGAATTGCTATTCTAAATGAATACTATTTTACTTTATAAAGCGATTTGTTTTTCAGTCATCATTTTACGTAAGTTGATTAAACCGTAACGCATTCTACCTAAAGCAGTATTGATGCTGCAGTTTGTTAATTCAGCAATTTCTTTAAAGCTTAAATCAGCGTAATTTCTCAAGATGATTACTTCACGTTGATCTTCTGGAAGCAAATCAACCATTCTTCTGATTTTATCATGACTTTGGTTCGCCATAATCTTTTGATCAGCACCAGCTTCCGAGAAGTTTAATACTTCAAAAATGTCGTGGTCGTCACTTGTTTTGATACTCGGGCTGCGTTTTACTTTTCTGAAATGATCAACACACATGTTGTGCGCGATACGCATTGCCCATGGTAAGAATTTTCCTTCATCTGTATAACGACCACCTCTTAAAGTGTCTATGATACGAATGAATACATCTTGGAAAATATCTTCAGCAAGATATTTGTCCTTAACTAATAAATAGATAGATGTGAAAATTTTGTCTTTGTAACGTTCAACTAGAACATTCATTGCATTTGAATCGCCGTTCATGTAAGAGCGAACTAATTCTTGGTCGGTTAATGTAGAAAGGTTTTTCATGTTTTTTGTTTTTATTGGTTTAGGATATTGGGTTTTTTGATTTCGAACATAGAGAAAAAAATTTTTTTTTATTTTTTATTTTTTCCGTTTGCTCTCAATCACAAAGTAAAAGTAGAGGTAAAAATTAAGCCTCAAAATATTTTTAAAGCTTTTTTTCGCAAAACTCAAAAATAGAGTACTAGTGCTCGAAAACCATGCGTATATCTACGTAGTAGTTTTTTCATAGCACGTAAATTTATCAGTATTAACCACATTCTTAGCTTATTTTTGCCTAATTATATGGAAAAGAAAAAAACAAAAAAAACAGCAGATATTCTTCCCGAAAAGGATAATGATATACATATTCATGGTGCACGCGTTCATAATTTAAAGAACATAACGGTAACCATACCACGAAACAAATTAATAGTCGTTACAGGTGTTTCTGGCTCCGGAAAATCATCATTAACGATTGATACATTATTTGCAGAAGGGCAACGTAGATATGCCGAAAGTTTAAGTTCTTATGCACGTCAATTTATGCAGCGTATGAATAAGCCTGATGTTGATTATATACATGGGTTGTGTCCAGCTATTGCCATCGAACAAAAAGTGATTTCCCGTACACCAAGAAGTACCGTAGGTAGTATGACCGAATTGTACGATTATTTAAGATTGCTTTTTGCACGTATTGGTAAAACCATTTCTCCTATAAGTGGAAGAGAAGTAAAGAAAGATGATGTGACAGATGTGATAAAATATCTCCAAGGGTTAAAAGATGGATTGAAATTATTAATCATTGTTCCGTTTAAAATTCAATCCAATAGAGATGTAAAAGAAGAATTGAATATTTTATTGCAAAAAGGTTTTTCACGTGTTTATCATAACCAGGAAATAATTAGAATAGAAGATATATTGGAAAATTCGACGCATCCAATATTCAAACAAAAAACTTCCGGTTCTACTTATTTATTAATTGACCGCTTGATAAAAAAAGAATTCGACGAAGATGATATTCATCGAATTTCTGATTCTGTTACTACTGCTTTTTACGAAGGTGAAGGATCTTTAATTGTTGAGGTAGATGGAAAAAATGTAGTTTTTAGCAATAAGTTTGAATTGGATGGAATAACTTTTGAAGAGCCTGTGCCCAATTTATTTTCATTTAACAATCCTTATGGTGCTTGTCCAACTTGCGAAGGGTTTTCTCATGTACTTGGTATCGATCCTGATTTAATTATTCCAGATAAAAGATTGAGTTTGTATGAAGATGCGGTTTCTCCTTGGAAAGGCGAAAAGCTCAGTACTTGGAAAGATGCCTTTATAAGAGCCGCAAAGCAATTTGATTTTCCCATTCACAAACCCATTATGGATTTGTCTACTGAACAATTAAATAACTTATGGAATGGCAATCAATATGTAAATGGGATAAATGATTTTTTCAAGGAAGTAGAACAGAATTTATATAAAGTACAATATCGTGTTTTGTTGAGCAGATATAGAGGCAGAACGAAATGCCCAGATTGCTGTGGGTTTAGATTAAGAAAAGAGGCACTTTATATTCAAATTGAAAAGAAACATATTGGCGAACTCTGCGAAATGCCAGTAAAATATTTAATGCAATGGTTTAATCAGATTTCTTTGAGCGATTACGACAATCAAGTGGCAAAAAGAATCTTGATCGAAATACATACCCGTTTAAAAACATTATTAGATGTAGGTTTGGGATATCTTTCATTAAATCGTTTGGCTAACTCGCTTAGTGGTGGTGAAAGTCAACGCATTCAACTTACCCGAAGCTTGGGCAGCAATTTAACCAACTCGCTCTATATATTAGATGAACCTTCCATTGGCTTACACAGCAGAGATACGGAGCGCTTAATAGGTGTTTTAAAATCGTTAAGAGATTTGGGCAATACGGTTGTCGTAGTAGAACATGATGAAATGATGATGCGTGAAGCCGATTATATTATTGATATGGGGCCACTTGCAAGTCATTTGGGTGGCGAGGTAGTAGCTGTTGGAGATTACGATGCCATCATCAAGGATAAAGAAAGTTTAACCGGAAAGTATTTATCTGGAACCTATAAAATTGAACCGCCAAAAAATTTACGTAAATGGACAAGAAGCATCACTGTTGAAGGCGCATCTGAAAACAATTTAAAAAACATTGATGTCACATTTCCGCTCAATGTAATCTGCGCAATAAGTGGAGTGAGTGGAAGTGGAAAAACAACCTTGGTAAAACAAAT
>CALQKL020000136.1 GCA_943331145.2 Chitinophaga pinensis | reverse complement strand
TATAACCAGTAACAATACACCATGGAATAATTTGGAGAAAAATTATGCAGGATTAAATGTGGAGCCTATTCCATCAAATATAAAAGCTGCAATTGATTTTTTTGCTGTTATGAATGAATCAGAATATTCAAATTGGAGTAGCTCAGCTAAAGATTATTCGGATAATGCTGTTGATTTAGTTGAAATAAAAAAAGCATACCATCAAATGTTTCATCAAAATGAAGGATAATCATTTATTTAAAAAGTCGGGATTTAAGCAATTTCTCATTAAGTTTTTAGCGGTGTTTGCTTTTCTATATTTTGGTACTTTTTATTGGATTGGATTTGTTACGCCTGGAGGGTATTACAACGAGTTTGCTGCCCAAAACCTTGATTATATATCTGCAATCAAAACATCTCTTTTGATAGGCACAAAAACATTGCTTTCGTTTTTTGGCATTAAAACCGCTCAATTTGAAAACCACGTTATTCGATTTGTCAATGGTAAAGGTGTTCGTATAGCTTATGACTGTGTTGGATATGGCGTTTATAGTTTTTGGATAGCATTTGTTGTAGCCAATAAATCATCATTTTTACGAAAGATAATTTGGATATTTATTGGCTTTTTTATGCTTTGGAGTGTTAACGTAATTCGTATCAGTCTTTTTTTGGTTTCTGAAAATAAACATTGGAAAATACCTTTAGGTATAAATCACCACGATTGGTTTACAATTGTTGCGTATGCCGTTATTTTTTTAATGATATTTGTGTTCGATAAATACAATAACATAAAAGCAAATAATAAATCAGTATCCGAAAACCCTAATTTAAATTAATTAAAATCGTTTATTATTAAATGAATATAATAGGAATAAACGCTTTTCATGCCGATGCATCTGCGGCCATTTTTGTAAATGGAAAAATGATTGCAGCAATTGAGGAAGAGCGTTTTAGAAGAGTAAAACATTGGGCAGGATTTCCGGAGTTAGCCATTAAATTTTGCTTAAATGAAGCAGGGATTAGAATTGAAGATGTAGACTATTTTGCCATTGGTAGAAATATCAATGTGAAACTTTTCAAGAAGTTAGTTTATGTGGCTAAAAATCCTTTTGGAAATTTTAGTGCAATTAAAGAACGATTCATAAATCGTAAAAAAGTATCTTCCATTGAAGGACATTTGGCTCAAGCATTTGGCATGTCTACTTCTGATTTTTCTGGTAAAGTAATTAATGTCGAACACCATAGAAGTCATCTTGCTTCAGCGTTTTTTCCTTCACCTTTTAAAGAAGCTGCTTGTTTGTCAATTGATGGTTCTGGTGATTTTTCTACAGCTATGACAGCTATTGGAAAAGACAATAAAATTGAAGTACTTCAATCAGTGGATTTTCCGCATTCTATTGGGTTATGTTATACCGCATTTACCCAATTACTTGGCTTTCCACATTATGGCGATGAATACAAGGTTATGGGCATGGCTCCATATGGTTCGCCAACATTTATGGATAAGTTACAAGATGTGGTAAAACTTACCGATGATGGATTGTTCAAATTGAACTTGAAATATTTCAGAAGTGCAACCTCAGGAATTATTGATTATGGCGAAGATTTTATTCCTGTTGTAGCCCCCATGTATAGTGATTACATGATTGAGAAATTTGGTCAGCCTCGAAAAAAAGATGAACCATTAACTCAAGAACATAAAGATCTTGCTGCATCTGTTCAGCGTATTACAGAATTGGTGCTTTTTCACATGCTCAATCATTTGCATAAAAAAACCGGCTTGGATAGCGTGTGCATTGCTGGTGGAGTGGCTCAAAATAGTGTAGCCAATGGTAAGATTACAAGGAACACGCCGTTTAAAAATGTGTATATTCCTTCTGCGGGTCATGATGCAGGAATATCAATGGGTGCAGGGATGTACACACATCATCAGTATTTAAATTTACCAAGAATAGAACCTATTTTTTCGGCATACACAGGAAGCCATTTTTCAAATGCAGAAATAAAAGAAATTCTAATTGCAAAAAATATCAATTTCAATTTTGTTGAAGATGCAGATTTGTATGATCAAGTTTCGGATTGCATGATAAATGGTGGGGTAGTGGGATGGATGAGTGGACGAGCTGAATTTGGTCCTCGAGCTTTAGGTGGGAGATCAATATTAGCTGACCCAAGAAGACTAGATGCCAAAGAATTGTTGAATTCAAAAATAAAAAGAAGAGAGAGTTTCAGGCCATTTGCACCATCTATTTTAAAAGAATATGTGTCTGAGTTTTTTGAATTGGATGAAACCGTTCCGTTTATGGAAAAAGTATTTCCAATTAAAAAAGAAAAGCAACAATTGATTCCGGCAGTAACACACGTTGATGGTACAGGAAGATTGCAAACTGTAGATAAAACAATAGCCCCAAGGTATTATCAATTGATAGATACATTTAGAAAAAAAACGGGAATTCCTATTTTGCTAAATACTTCGTTTAATGAAAACGAACCCATTGTAAACACGCCCGAAGAAGCGCTTAATTGTTTTTTAAGAACAAATATGGATATGCTCGTTCTTGAAAATTACATCATCAAAAAATAAAGCAGCATATCAAAAAGAAATGAAAATTACAATCATAACAGTTACATATAACTGCGAAAAATATTTGGATCAATGCATTCAATCTGTATTAAATCAATCATACAAGAATATTGAATACATTATTGTTGATGGGAACTCGAAAGACAATACCATCAATATCATAAAAAAATACGAGAATCAAATTTCCAAATGGATTTCAGAACCCGATAAAGGCATGTTTGATGCCTTAAATAAAGGGATGAAAATGGCTACTGGTGATGTTATCGGCGTTTTACATAGCGATGATGTTTTTGCATCTGAAGATGTGTTAGAAACAATTGCAAACACTTTTGAAAAGAACGATGTAGATACCCTTTATGGTGATTTGAATTATGTTTACGAAGAGGATATTTTCAAAATTTACAGAAAGTGGGAAGGCAAAGCATTTGATAGGAATTTATTCAAAACAGGATGGATGCCCGCGCATCCTGCATTTTATTTCAAAAGAGCTTTGCTTGAAAAATATGGCGATTATGAAATAGAATTTTATTCTGCTTCAGATTATGAATTCATGGCGAGGTATTTGTACAAACTTAACTTAAGTACCATTTATATTCCTAAATTAATAATTAGGATGCGTAGGGGAGGATTGAGTAATAACAATATATTAAAAAGGATAGAAGCGAATAGAAATGATTACAAGGCAATGAAAGCAAATGGAATTCCATTTCCATTATTTGTTTCTATATTAAAACCTTTGAGTAAATTACATCAATACTATAAAAAATAATTTTTAAGATGTTCAGTTTTTTCAAGAAAAAAGTAGTTGAGGATACCAAGTTTTTTCCGATTAAAACGGATATGCATTCTCATATTTTACCAGGAATTGATGATGGATCTCCTAATTTGGAAACCTCTATTTTTTTGATAAAAGGATTGATGGAAATGGGTGTAACAAAATCAATTGCCACACCACATATTATAAGTGATTTATATAGAAATACACCCGCCACTATAAATTCCGCTCTAGACAGTTTGAAAAAAGAATTGAAAAATCAATCCATCAATTTTGAAGTTCATGCTGCAGCAGAGTATATGTTAGACAGTTATTTTTTGGAAATTTTAAATAAAGAAGAGAAATTGCTAACGTTGAAAGACAATATTATACTTACAGAGTTTTCGTATGCATCAATGCCCAACGAGCCAGAGCAATATTCATTTGAAATTCAAAATGTTGGTTATTCGCCAATTTTAGCACATCCGGAAAGATATCCATATTACCATAACAATTACAAGATGTATCATCGGTTTATTGATTTGGGCTTTATGTTGCAAATCAATTTACTTTCACTAACAGGTTACTATGGTAAAGAACCAGCAAAAGCTGCTGAATACATGCTAAAAAATGGCATGGTATCTTTCGTCGGAACAGATATGCACCATGGAAGACATTTGTCTATGCTTCAGGACTCGAAAAATCAAAAGATTTTCAAAACATTACTTGATCACCAATCTTGGAATGATTTTTTGGAATAGGAAGCATTTTATTTCTTTCTATTAAGGAATCAAAATTTTTACACGTTAAATCTAAAATGCATCACGTCTCCGTCTTGCACTAAATATTCTTTTCCTTCAATACGCAATTTACCATTGTCTCTACAAGCTGCTTCAGAACCTAAAGCAACGAAATCATTATAGGCAATTACTTCCGCCTTAATAAATCCTTTTTCAAAATCTGTGTGAATAACGCTAGCTGCTTGAGGTGCTTTCCATCCATGTTGAATGGTCCAAGCCCTTACTTCTTGAACGCCGGCTGTGAAATAGGTAGATAAATTTAGCAATTTGTATGTAGAATGAATCAAGCGATCTAATGCTGGTTCTACCATTTTATACTCTTCCATAAACATTTGCTTGTCATCGTCATTATCAAATTCAGCTATTTGAGCTTCAATAGCATTTGTCATTACAATTACTTCATTCCCTTCATTTTTAACGGCTTGTGTAAGTGCATCTGAATATTTATTTCCAGTATGCATAGACGCTTCATCAACATTTGCTACATATAAAATAGGCTTATCCGTTAATAAGAAAATATCGGCAATAGCCAATTTGTCTTCTTTACTTAAACCAAGCGACAAAATATTTTTCCCTTTATCTAAATGCTCTCTACAAGCTTTTAGTACTTCATATTCAGCTTTCATTTTTGCGTCGCCTTGTTTCATCATCTTTTCAGAACGTTGCATTTTTTTCTCAACACTTTCAATGTCTTTCAACTGAAGTTCTGTTTCAATAATTTCTTTATCACCTACAGGATTAATTGGTCCCTCATCTCTTAAAATGTTGTCATCTTCAAAACATCTGATTACGTGAATGATGGCATCTACCTCACGAATATTGGCTAAAAATTTATTGCCCAATCCTTCACCTTTACTAGCACCTCTAACCAAACCTGCGATGTCTACGATTTCAATTTGAGTAGGTACAACACGTTGAGGCTTTACCAATTCTTCTAATTTGTTTAATCTTGAATCTGGAACGTTTACCAATCCAGTATTGGGTTCTATCGTACAAAATCTATAATTACTTGCTTGTGCTTTTGCACTGCTACTTACTGCGTTAAATAAAGTTGATTTTCCAACATTGGGTAACCCAACGATTCCTGCTTGTAATGCCATATTAAATGATGTATTTTTATTGGTCGCAAAGGTAAGGGTTGAAATTTGTATTGATAAAAGTTTTTGATAATTGAATCTCACAAACTACCCAAACATAAGACACGAAGTAGAAAAGCTTACAGCATTTTTTTTGACACAAAGACTCGAAGGCACTAAGGCACAAAGTTTTTTGTTTTACGCAAGCTTTGAAGGGAAGATGATTCCAACCATTTGAACTCATTGAACGTATTGAACCTTTTGAACCCCTGAAACATCTTAAACATCAGAAACTTCTTAAACCCTCAAAGCCTCTAATTTAAAAATAATCACCCCCAATTGTTTATTTTTATTATTTTCAATATAAATTATCGAAATGGCACTTAGTAGAATTTGGTCGGCTTTTATTATAATAGCAATTATTACAGCTTCTGTAAAAACATTTTTCTCGGTTAACGACAAAGCTGTTTTTACGGCAATGGTTACTGGTAAATCTGGTGATACAATAAGAATTAAAACGATTCCTTTTTTGTCTAGTATAAATGAAATGCCTTTAGAAAAAGGTGTTCAGATGATACGAGTTGGCGAGGATAAACAATTAATGTATAAAATACAAACTTCAGATGGTATTTTAGAAACCTGTCAAACGGCTGTTACACTTTGTTTGAAATTGATTGGATTCCTTACCTTATTTATGGGTTTTTTATCTATTGCTGAAAAAGCTGGAGGTATTCGTTTTTTATCTAGAATCATTGGCCCATTTTTTACACGTATATTTCCAGATATTCCAAAAGGACATCCAGCAATGGGGCATATGATGATGAATTTTTCGGCCAATTTACTTGGTTTGGATAATGCTGCTACACCTTTTGGATTAAGGGCAATGGAAAGTTTGCAAGAAATCAATCCAAATAAAACGGTGGCCTCTAATCCTCAAATCATGTTTCTTTGTTTGCATGCTTCAGGTATGACATTGGTGCCAGTTAGTATCATAGCTATTCGATCTGCAGCAAAAGCAGCAAATCCAATGGATATTTTTAT
>CALQKL020000135.1 GCA_943331145.2 Chitinophaga pinensis | reverse complement strand
GTCACATAAAGAAATGCCAGAAACCCTGACCGTGCGTCTTCACCGTGCGATTAGCTGGCTGAAGTGTGCGGAGGAAAACGCTACCAATCTTGATTTGCAATTTATTGCGCTTTGGGTTTCTTATAATGCCTGTTATGCCATTGATGAAAAATCTGAAAATGATTTGACGGAAAGAAAGCAGTTCAATGATTTTATTTCAAAATTAGTAAGCCATGACCATGAGAAGCGTTTCTATAATTTGCTTTGGCAAAAATTCTCCGGACCGGTGCGTCTCATTATCCAAAACGAATTTATTTACAAACCTTTTTGGGATGCCCAACGTGGCGAAAATGTAAACTGGAAAAAACTATTTGATAAATCCAATGAAGATGCGCAACGCTTTCTCTCAAAAATCGAAGTGGATAAATTAATTGAAGTTGTTCTCGATAGATTGTACACCCTTCGCAACCAAATCATGCACGGCGGCGCCACTTATAAAAGCAAAGTGAATCGTGCTCAGGTTCGTGATGCTTGTAATATTCTCAAACTTTTTATCCCAATTATTATTGATATTATGATGGAGCATTGGGAAGAGGATTGGGGTGAGATTTATTATCCGGTGGTGGGGTGATGGAAAATATTTACTAACTTATTTTGAGAATCTTCCCCACTTTGATGTTATACTTCATGCCCTTTTTTCAAATCCCTCAAACTTTGCAATCATTCGCTTAGCATCAACATTGTAGCCATAAATAAATTCAATGTTGTCATAATTTCTTTTTTACAATTTGCATCGTAAAATCTTGATTGCCAAATTGGTTTTACACCACAATATTCGATTTTATTTTCTCCCGAAGCAATTTGATCAAAATAAATTTTCTTGATTACAATTTTTAGTGTTTGCATTTATTAAAGTTTGTTTTGGATAAGTTCAATATAAATTTATAAACTGTAATAATACTCTCTTATCTTATTCGCCATTAATTGACGCCTTTCTTCTAAAAATGTATCATAACCATCAACTGTCAATTCGAAAATAGAAAGTGGGATACAATGTGTTTCTAGATTTTTTTGTAACTCATCTATTTTTTCTATGCCACCATATTTCAATTTTCCACCTTCACATTGTTGTTTCAATTCATTGAAATAAACATCCGGAGACTTTGCGCCAATGGCGATATTTATTTCTTGTTGCATCAAAACATAATTGGCAATCTGATTATATTCTCCACGAGATTTATTGTTTTTCTTTAGATAATTCTTAGGGAAAATGTGATGAATATCTCCCTTATACAAAATAATGTCAGCTACTGTTATATCCCTTGATAGAAAACCTTTATCCTGTCCTTTTACCATACTTGCTTGAAAAACGTGAAAGAGTGGACTACTGGCAACAGAGGTATCCAATCTTTGAGTTAAACCAAAGTTCCAGAAGGAATCAGAAAGTTCGGCTTTCTCAACAGACTCTAGATATTCTTTAAAGGGTCTGTTTGCGATTTGCTTGATGTCATAATCAAATCTGCTCTCCGGTGAATTCCCATATCTACCAGTTAAAACAGAAAAAACAAACCACCTTGATACCAATCTAGAAATTTCTGCTTGCGATATGTCATTATCATCTCTAAGTTTAAGGTATATGATATAAGCAAAGTCCAATGCATTCTGTGAGCGTATCAAGTCTGGTGAAATAAATCCTGCTGAGCGAATAATCATTACAAATCTCTTGAAATTTGTTTCATTCATAAATTTTAAAGTTGATTGCTTCATTCTCTCAAATGTTTTAGCAGCAATTTCCTCTTCAAACTCTCTCGTTTCAAAGTTTCTACCTGATAATAAACTTACCAAATCAGACATTCGACCTCTTTGAAATTCTGAAGTAAAAGCAACTCTTAGCATATCATTGTAGCTTGGATCATACAAATCATCTCTTTCGTCTTTTAGCCATTTCATTGCATTGAAATAATCTGTACTGGCAAACTGCTTATCATTGTCTCTAATATGCTCATAAAATTGTGGTGCAACACAAAGGTGACAGAAGTAATCAATTGCTTTTCTCAAATTTGGACCGTTCAATTTTTCATTTGATGCAATTTTACTCATCGCGAAATCAGCTTGCGATAAAACAACCCCTTGCGAATTAATTCTAATAAATATTTCAGTAACAGTGTCAATATCCAAATCATGCGCTAAATCAATGGTACCAATTTGCTTATGCTGTATAGCTAATAAACTACTGATATTCCTTTCAACTAAATCTGGGTCAATATCCGGATTCATCTCCAGGTATTTTCTAACAATTTGAATAATGCTTCCCGAATTAATGACTTCTGAAATATCTGGTATCCACAGTTTATCTTTTAATATGGCAGGGTTTTGTACTTCAAAAGATTCAGTCTTTGGATTAAAAGCGATTTTAATTCTTACTTTATCGTACTCCTTATTTACAACATATTCACCCAAAACTGCAGCACGTAATGCAGTGATTCTCTGTTGCCCATCAATTAATATTTTCTTTCCTTCAGATAGCTTGCCATCCTTTAAACGAACATTGGGATTTTGCCAGGTTATCACATAGCCTATTGGATATCCTTTATAAAGACTATCCATCAAATCTCTAACTTTTGATCCATCCCATACGAAAGGTCGTTGCACTTCCGGTATCGCAATTTGTCCATCTTTTACGAAAGCAAGGAATGTCGAAATCTGATGTTGATTAACTGAGTATTTCTGTGTTTGCATATCAATTTTTCTTTTCTATTTTTTTGACTTTTTCAAATAAATAAATTCCAAGGAATTTAGAATATATTTTTTGTTATTTAATATTTTAACAGCTATTTTATGGAGCCGTGATTTATTTCTGATTGATGTTTTCCGGAGTAATATTAATCATTTATTTTTTTTAACGATTTAAATTCTTCTATTGTCATTTGTTACTTTTAAAATAATTAAAATTATTCATTAGTTATGTAATTGTATATAGTATCCTCTACTGGTTGATTCATTGAAAGCCTTATCATAACAACAGGCACATCATTATTATTATTGTCTTTTATTGAAGTTTGGGTAAAACTATCATCAATAGGTGTTACATTTCCCATGTAATAAAAATCATCACCTTCTCCATTACTTTTCTTTACGAATAATGGCAACAATAAACTGGTATTTTCATGATTTTTTATAGAAACAACATCATCACTGTCTAATCTTCTTCTTGGTTTAGAAAACCATTGAAACTCATTGTTGTTAATGAATTTATCTTCAAATTTTGTCGACGCCGCAATATCATCTTCTTTGTGGTAATTTACAAATATGGGACATGTACCATACTTTATTCTATACCCGTACATTGTTGACTCTTCATTAAATTCCCAATTTAAAATTCTTGCAACATCTTTTCTTGAATATTTCTGATATAAAATAAACCCTTCAATATATTTATCAATGGAGAATTGTTTTTTAAATTTTTTTTCTGCGAAATTCAATACGTCTTTAAAATAATTTATAAATATCTCGTTATCCAATATTTTTTTAAAGTCTAATTCCAAAAATAATTTCGAGCCTATCTTTTGTATTACTTTTTGTGGTTTTCTTATGAAATCGAAATTGATATTTCTTAAGCAAGATTCCAATGTTGCATCTGATAAATTAATGCCATATTCATCTTTTATAATGCTTTTCAAATAACCAATTCCAATCTCCTTTTGATTTAAAATCGATTTTAAAATAACTACCTCTTCAATTCGTTTTGCATTTGCAATTTCCATTGAAACAAATTCTAAATATTTTTTTTGAGATGCGTTTAATTTCGAAAAAAGATCTGTTTCTTGTGTGGCTACAAAATTGAAATATGACTTTGAATAGTTTACATATAATTGAGGATCTCTTGAACCATGTTCTAAAAAGTCAATCATCATTGGAATTCTTCCTAACTTATATTTCAATAATTCATAGTCGTTTTTTAAATCTTTCATTCGATCCATTTTTGCTGAATCAATAGAATCAAAAATTCTCTTTTGAGAAATTTCATCAAAATTTATTGTGGATGATCCTGGAATTAAGCTGCTTCCACTTGATATTAATTTTCGCAAAGTGTCCTTATTGTAAGTTGTATCCCCATACAATGCAATTGGTATCAGGTAACTATTAATATAATTACCGATGAAATCTATAACAGTTAAGTACTCTTTATCAGAAACTTTTCTCAAACCTCTTCCAAGTTGTTGAACAAAAATTATGGCTGATTGAGTTGGTCTTAACATAATTACTTGATTAACCCTTGGTATATCAACCCCCTCATTAAAAATATCAACTGTAAAAATATAATCAAGCTTTTCATTTTCATCATCTGATTCAAGTAAAGTAATTGCTTCTGCTCTTTCCGATTCTGTATTGTCACCCGTTAATGCTTTAGTTTTAAATCCTCTTTTATTAAATGCATTTGAAAGTTCTACACATTCATCAATTCTTGAACAAAATATTAACCCCCGCACAACCCCATCATCACATCCATAAAGATTTGCTGTTTGAATTATTTTATCTACCCTTTCCTTAGATGTCAACTTATTAAAATCTGCCTTTTCTTCTAATTCTTCGCCATCAACAATAATATCTGTAACTCCATAATAATGAAAAGGACTTAGCATGTTTTCTTCCATCGCTTTATGAAGTCTTATTTCATAAGCGATTGTGTGTTCAAATAATTTAAAAATATCAAAGCCGTCTGTTCTTTCAGGAGTTGCTGTCATTCCTAGAAGAAATTTCGGATTGAAATAGTTTAGTATGTTTTGATATGAATCTGCACCGGCCCTATGTGTTTCATCAATAACTATGTAATCAAAGTGTTCTTTGTTAAATTGTTTTAGATGTTCTGATTTTGAAATTGTTTGTATTGTTGAAAATATAAATTCCTTATCTAATTCTTTCGTATCGCCAGAATAAATTCCCATTGATTTCGATTCTCCAAATACAACCTTAAAAGTTTTCATTGCAGCCTTGGCAATATTTAAACGATGTACAACAAATAGAAATCGTTTCGGATTAAACGATTTAGCATCAAATGCCGATAAATATGTTTTACCTGTTCCAGTTGCCGAAATCAATAGTGCTTTTCTTTTACCTTGAACTCTAAGTTTCTGTAAGCTTTCTAAAGCCTCAACCTGCATATCATTTGGAGAAACTATCTCAATTCTGTTTAGTGTAGAATTTATAGCTTTATATGTATCATATTGTTTTTTATAAATCAGTTCATACTCTGTGATATATTCTTTTGTTACAGCTTTTGCTTTTTCAAATTCATTTGTAAACTCTTTGATAACATTATTGATTATATAGCTTTCTGTAGTTGCAGAAATCTTCAAATTCCATTCTGTATTCTCACAAAGAGCATTAGCTGTTAGATTACTGCTGCCTATAATCAAGTCATTAATTTGCCCCTTTAAAAACAGGTAACCTTTAGAATGAAAATTACCTTGAGTAGCTATTTTTAATTCAATATTTTGAAATTTTAGGATTTGCTTTAATGCTTCAGGTTGGCTGAAATTGAGGTATTGAGAAACAAGCATTTTTCCCTTTACTTTTTTCTTTTCAAGTTCAATTAATCTATTAATAATTGTTGCTACTCCACTAGTTGTAACGAATGCAACAGAGAACCAAAACTCTTCACATTGCCTTAACCCTCCATCAATAGTCGTGAGTACTTTTTTCCCTGCCACTTTATCATTTAAAACTAATTGAGGAAGATATTCATTTCCCGAATGATTAAGGTGATTGATAAAGCCCTTTTGTAAACTATCGGATAAAGCGGTTTTTAAAAATTCCATTTTAATTTGCTATAAGTTTATTTACAATTGGTATATCAGCGGCAGCCCAATCCAAGTCTTCAAGCTCATCCGTTTTAAGCCATTTGTAATCTATGTGTTCGTTTAATGTCAGATCTCTATTATTACAAGTACAGATAAAACTATGCATGGTTAATAAGAAATCTGGGTACTGATGAGTAACTGTTAAATACTCTTCATGTACAATAATATCCATTGCAAGTTCTTCTTTTATTTCTCTAACAATTGTTTCGATCTTTGTTTCGTTGGCTTCCATTTTGCCACCAGGAAATTCATACTTTTTGGAAATGTATGATAATTTATTTTCATTTCGTTGCACACAAAGAATCTTATCATCATTTTTTATAATTGCAGCAACAACTTCTATATGTTTCATTATGTGTAATTTAAATTAATAATTTTTCCTCCCCGGTACCACCCCCC
>CALQKL020000134.1 GCA_943331145.2 Chitinophaga pinensis | reverse complement strand
GATGGGAAAAAATATCATTAAGCATCTAATTCTATTTTCTTTTGTAGGTCAGTTAGTTCCTCCCATTTTCCTGCAGCCGCAAGTTTTGCTTGCTTAGCCCATGTGGTATAGTAATTTATTTTCTTTTTGTTATTTGCAATATCGAGTATGAGTAATAGTTTTTTTATGGTACATCTTCCTAATTCAACATAACTAGTTATTGATTCAGATTTTAACAAAGTTTGAATTTTGGGTGTAACGCCTAAAATTTTTGTAAGGTCTTCTGATTTGCTGCCTAATGTTTTTCCGGATTTCAATTCGGAATTTGATTGTTTTTTTAGATTTTGTTTTGTATCAATAATGCAATTTTCTACAACTTGACCATATGCATTTTTCAAAACTTTAGGATTGTCGTCATTTTCCCATCTTCCATCACTGAGTAAATAGCGATATTCATATTTCTTTCCAGGAGATAAATTTAAAGTTCCAGACAAAGAACCATCATCATTTAAATGTAACGCTATACCTTTATTAACATCCCATTGATTAAAATCTCCTACTAAAAAACCACCATTTGCATTTTGTACACGAGACGATTTAAGATAAAAATTCACTTTAACTGACATAATTAAATTTTTTATGAAATTAATGCAATTTCATCATTACAAATTCAAAGTTTATTTCAATTCTTTAAATAATTTTTAAACTTATTTATAAAATTTTGAATTATTATTTTTCTAACATAAAAGGATACGTATGATTTGTAGGTGGATTGAACGTTTCTTTAATCGTTCTTGCACTTAGCCAACGATACAGATTTAAAGGAGAACCCGCTTTATCATTTGTGCCACTTGCTCTTGCTCCACCAAATGGCTGTTGGCCTACAACTGCTCCTGTTGGTTTATCATTAATGTAAAAATTACCTGCACTGTTTCTTAATTTATTGGTTGCCAATTCTACCGCATATCTATCTTTTGAAATTACAGCTCCAGTTAAAGCATACGCAGATGTTGAATCAACCAATTTCAAAGTTTCTTCATATTTATTTTCATCGTATACATAGATGGTCAATACTGGTCCAAATAACTCTTCACTCATAGTTATATACTTTGGATCCGTAGTTTCAATGATTGTTGGCTCAATAAAATATCCTTGAGATTTATCACAATTACCACCAACCCATATTTTTGTAACACCTCCTCTCTTCTTAGCTTGTTTGATATACCCTTCCAATTTATCAAAACTTTTTTCGTCAATTACGGCATTAATAAAATTTGTAAAATCTTCTACAGTTCCCATTTTCATCATCTTAACGGTTTCAACAAGTTTCTTTTTTATAGATGCCGCAAGGTTTGAAGGAATATATGCCCTTGATGCTGCCGAACATTTTTGTCCTTGATACTCAAATGCGCCACGTGCCAATGCGGTTACAACAACATCAACATCTGCAGATTTGTGGGCAATAACAAAATCCTTTCCTCCCGTTTCACCAACGATTCTTGGATAAGATTTATACTTGTTCATATTTGCACCAATCGTTTCCCACATCTTATTAAAAACACCTGTACTTCCGGTAAAATGAATACCTGCAAAATCAGGGTGATTAAATACGACATTTCCAATGGTTGGCCCATCAATAAATACCAAATTAATCACACCATCAGGCAAACCAGCTTCTTTTAAAATACGCATAAATAATTGCGCACTGTATACTTGCGTATTGGCACATTTCCAAATCACCACATTGCCACACATTGCAGCACTAGTTGGCAAATTGCCACCAATTGCAGTAAAATTAAATGGCGTCAATGCAAATACGAATCCTTCTAAAGGACGGTATTCCACACGATTGTTCATCCCTACTCCACTAATGGGTTGTTGACGATAAATGTCACTTAAAAAATGCACGTTGAATCTTAAAAAATCTATCAACTCGCAAGCCGAATCCAATTCAGCTTGTATAACATTTTTACTTTGACCAAGCATTGTCGCAGCATTAATAAAAGGGCGATATTTCGTTGCCAATAAATCGGCTGCTTTTAAAAATATATTGGCTCTATTTTCCCAACTCATTGCAGCCCATTTATCTTTTGCTTTTAATGCAGCATTGATGGCTTTTGTAACATGACTTGCATTACCAGTATGAAAGTGCCCTAAAATATGTTTGTGTTCATGCGGTGGACGCATCTCAACTTTATTTCCAGTACGTATTTCTTCAGAACCAATGTACATAGGCACATCAATCTTTTCTGACTTCATTGATTTTAATGCATTTTTCAAAGCTAATCTTTCAGCGCATCCTGGTGCATAATTAAATACAGGTTCATTAACTGGTGACGGGTAATAAAAATCGCCAAATTGCATAATGATAGGTTTTAATTTTATTTATAAAAATTGTAAAATTCTAAATTTATCCAAACCAAAATTAAAGAATTAATCTTCTTTCTCACTCATTAAAAACGCTTTAATAAAACCATCTATTTCCCCATCCATTACAGGCCCTACGTTGCCTACTTCGAAATCGGTACGGTGATCTTTAATCATTTTATATGGATGGAAAACATAAGATCGAATTTGAGAGCCCCACTCTATTTTTTTCTTTGACGCATTTTTAGAATCAATTAATTCTTGGCGTTTTCTCATTTCTTCTTCATATAATCTACTTTTCAACATCGCCATTGCTTTTTCTCTATTTTCTCCTTGGGTACGTGCTTGTTGACATTCAACAATGATTCCACTTGGTTTGTGTGTTAAACGCACCGCGGTTTCAACCTTATTTACGTTTTGTCCCCCACTACCTCCACTTCTAAAAAATGCCCATTCTACATCAGCTGGATTAACTTCAATTTCAATGGTATCGTCAATCAAGGGATAAACATAAACACTGGCAAATGAAGTATGTCTTCTAGCATTGCTGTCAAATGGAGAAATTCTAACCAAACGATGGACACCGCTTTCCGCTTTTAAAAATCCATAGGAAAATGCGCCATCAAATTGAAAAGTACAGGTTTTTATACCTGCCCCATCGCCCCATTGCCAATCCAATTCGGAAACAGACCATCCTTGTTTTTCGCCATACATTCTATACATACGGGCAAGCATTTCAGCCCAATCTTGACTTTCCGTTCCTCCAGCACCAGAATTAATTTGTAGCACTGCAGGCAAAGCATCCGCAGGGTCATTTAAAGTGCTTTTAAATTCTGCTTCTTCGATTTCAGCATTGGCTTTGGAAAAAGCTTCTTTAACTTCATCCTCGGTTGCTTCACTTTCCTTCCAAAAATCAAATAACACGGCAAAATCTTCTACAGCACTAGCAACACGCAAGTACATATCAGACCAATACTCATTATTTTTTATGTCTTTAAGAATCGATGTTGCGCGCACATTATCATCCCAAAATCCAGGAGAAAGGGAAAGCTGCTTATCGTTTGTAATTTTTGCTATTCGGTTATCGTAGTCAAAGAAACCTCCTCAAAACCAAAACACGGTCTCTCATAACCTTTAAATGTTCAATTGTCATAGGTGCAAAAGTATAGTTTTTTAATCAATGGTGAAGAGGAGATTTTATGATAGATGCCATTTAAAAAGGTTCTACTTTAACACCTAGTCCTGGCAAATCATTATAAATTACATTGCCAAAATCGAAGCCCACACCTTCTCCGAACTTTTCATTTTGCAATAAAGTTCCATCCATATCTACAAAATCAACCATTGGTGCCAATTGAGCAATGGCTGCCGATCCAATAGATGTTTCATTCATACAACCAAGCATTGTTTTTAAATTGTACTGTTTTGCTTTTTCAATCATTCTTCTAGCTGGAGTAATGCCACTGCATTTTGTAAGTTTTATATTAATACCATGAAAGAAATTGTTACATTTTTCTAAATCAGATTCCTGCACACAAGACTCATCAGCAAATAAGGGCAAATCTGATTTTTCAAACAAAATTTTCATACCTTCCCAATCGTTTTTTTTAAGTGGTTGCTCTACAAATTCTACATTTAAATCTTTAAGTAACGCTATTTTTTTGAGCGCAGTTTCTACATCCCAAGCCTCGTTTGCATCAACTCGAAACACTGCATTGGTATGTTTTCTAAGTTCAGCAATTGTTTCAATATCATTTTCAAAACCTACTTTAATTTTATAAATAGGCCAAGGCGTTTCTTTCATTTTCTGAATCATCATATCAATTGAATCAATGCCAATGGTATAATCTGTAGCAGGTGCTAATGATGAATTCAAATTCCACAATTGATGCAATTGTTTTCGTTTTAATTTTCCATAAATATCCCACCCTGCCATATCTAAAGCTGCAACTAAAAATGAATTATCAGGAAAAAGATGATGCAAAAAATGCCAAAATCTTTCAGGGTCTGAAAATGCAAATTTCTCAATAAACTTTTTTTTTCTTTCTAAATCCTCCGCCATTTTATCGGTTGAAATATTATAATAGGAAATTGCAGGCGCTTCTCCATAACCTTTAATTCCAAAATGATCCAACTCAATTAAAAAAATGGGTTGATGTGTTTTAGAAGCTTTTGAAATAACAAACGGATGCTTAAATGATAAAGAAATTGTTTTATGTTGAATTTTCACTTGTGAATATTTATGTCGAAATGTAAAATTTAAAAGTCAAAATTATTGAATCCTCTATTTAAAACGCTAACATATTTTTACATAAAAAAACGCCGGTTTTAGCCGACGTTTTTTTATGTTGTATTTTTTATTTTTATTGCTTAATGATTTTTGAAGTAACGCATTTATTTGCTTGAATTACTTTTACCACATAAAAACCTGGCTTGAAATTCAATCCGAAATTGTATAATTTATCTGATTGGCCTTTTTCCTGATATACTATTTTTCCAAGAACATCAAAAACTTGTAAAGTAACTTCTCCAACTTCTTCTGAAGATATATCCACTTTGAAAGTTGATACAGAAGGATTAGGATAAACATTAACACTTAAATTGTTTGAAATTGTCCCACATCTTTTCTTGCCATCTAAAATAGTAACTCCCAATACAGCAGTATTACCATTAGAGTCTTTTACTGTAGCTCTATATGTTCCAGGTGCCAAATTTGTAAATTTCCCATCAGTGTTATAATCAATACCATTTAAAGTATATGAGTATGGCGCTCTACCACCTGCAGCACCAACAGTAATCGAGCCATTTTTTGCTCCGATGCATGATACATTTGTTCTGTTTATTAAACTGATTGACAACCCAACTGTTGAAACAATTTCAGTAACAATAAACGATGTCATTTTCACACAACCATTTTGATCAAACACTGACACCGTATGCGTACCCGCCACAATTCCTCTAAAAGAATTTGAAGTTTGAGAAAGCCCACCATCTAAACTATATCTGTAATTACCTGCGCCACCAGTAGCAATAATTTGAATTGATGTATTTCCACCATAAACAACTTGAGCGCTTCTAATATTAACAACCACATTGATTGCTGATGGTTGACTTATTGTAATATTTACTGTTTGTGTTGTTCCTGATGCATCCGTAACTGTAATTGTATTTACACCTGCAGACATTGTGAAAGAACCAACTCCAACATATGGAGCAACACCACCAGTTGCAGTTACCACCACTATTGCAGCACCTCCATTACAGCTGATTGTTCCTGCTGTTACATGTACAACTAAACTATCAACAATAAAAGCAGCAATATTAATTGAATCATTTACCACACATCCTTTTGAATCTTTTATGGTAATATGATGCACGCCAGCGCCTACATTGTTAAACAAGTTTGAAGTTTGATATGTTCCATTGTCAAGGGTATAACTATATGGTGCTGAGCCACCAGAAACATTAGCAGAAATAAAAGTAGTACCTCCCGAATTTGCTATTGTACCAGCAGTTAAAGAAACTGATAAAGCATTAGGTTGTGTAACAGATACTGACACAACTTCAATTACTCCGTTTGCATCTGTTACATTATACGTGTATGTTCCAGCAGATACGGTATATGATCCTGTTCCAGTGTATGGAGCAGTTCCGCCTGATGCTGAAACTGTAATTACTGTTGTACCACCATTACAAGCAATTGTTCCTATTGTTGCAGTTGCGCTCAATAATGATGATGGTTGAGTAATTGTTATTGTTCCTGATTGTGTACAACCATTTGCATCTTTTACAGTAATGGTGTGCGTTCCCGCTACAACTGTTGTAAATACATTACTTGCTTGATATGCTCCGTTATTTAATTTGTATGTATAAGCTGACGTTCCACCAGTTGCTATTGCAGTGATTGAGGTTGTTCCACCATTTACAATGATTGTTC
>CALQKL020000133.1 GCA_943331145.2 Chitinophaga pinensis | reverse complement strand
TTTTTTGTAGCAAAACAAACATTCATTTTACTTCTATCGGCTGGATTAACAGAAGTCTCGAAAATTTCATTTCTGTCGATTTCGTTATATAGTAAAGCAGCTTTTTCTATGTTTAATTTTTCAATTTCTTTTACGCCGCCCAATGCTTTGAGCCATCTAAGGGTTAACATACAAACATAAACTGCAAAAACTGGCGGTGTATTAAGCATGCTTTTCTCTGCAATATGATTTATGTAATCCATTATGGTTGGGATAGGATGTTTTACTTTTCCCAAGATATTGGAATTGACCACTACCAAATTTACGCCGGCTGGTCCCATGTTTTTTTGTGCTCCAGCATATATCAACCCAAAGTCATTGAAATTTAATTCGCGACTAAAAATATCACTACTCATGTCTGCGACAAGTACATTGCTGGTTTTTGGAATGGATTGCCATTGCGTACCGTAAATGGTATTATTGGTGGTAATGTGAAAATATTTAGAATCGTTTGGAATGGCGAAATCATTAGGTATGTATGAATAATTTTTATCTTTTGATGAACAAGCAATTTCAACTTTTCCAAACAATTTTGCTTCTTTAATGGCCTTGCTACTCCAAACTCCTGTATCTGCATAAGCTACAGTGTCTTTAGAGTCTAGTAAATTCATCGGTACTTGCATAAATTGTGTGGAAGCGCCGCCATGTAAAAACAAAACCTCATAATCTTCATTCAAATGCATCAATTCTTTAACAAGCGATCTGGCTTCTTCCATTACTTCGGTAAATGCAGGTGTTCTATGCCCCAATTCGAGAATGGATAACCCCGAATTATTGAAGTTTATTACAGCTTCGGAAGCTTGTTGAAAAACAGTTTTTGGAAGAATAGAAGGCCCTGCGTTGAAATTATGAATCATTGAAAATGTTGCGCCTGGGGTTTAACAGACATTGGTTTAAAAAATAAAAAGTAAAGGTAATAAATTAAAAATAGTTAGTCCAACGATAAAACGAGTAAATCGATATTGAAATTCTTTTTAAACAAGAAATTAATGTGGGAGCATTAATAAATTGTAGATGAATTGAAATCTGCAACAAACTGTTCCATTTCATCTGGAGTAATTACAATCTTTTTGTTGTTGATTTTGGTAATCAAAACAATTTTGTTTTTTCTTGTGGCATACCATGTCATACTGCCTAGTTTTGAACTAGAAAATCTTCCCCAATAACCAAATAAACCACCTACACCAAATGTTCGGATTAACCAACCCATTTGCTCTTTTTCAATAATTTCTATAGATAATATTTCGCTTCTTTTAATTTTTACATTCCCCAAAAGACGTTGAATGATTACTTCATCTTGTTTAAGTTGATACGCTTTTGTGCTAAAACCGTAAGAAATAAAATAAACAGAAATTAATGCCACAACGGTGAAGATTGGACTTCGGTCTTCTGAACCGTTTTTAATAATGATGATTGGAGCAAAGCAAATGAAGGCAAATAAAATGGTTACGCCTATGGTTATGATCTTGGTTAAATTATCATATGATGCTTTGTATGTCATTTGTTAAATTAAAAGTCAAAAATTAAAATTGTTTATTTCTCTTCCACCCACGGTTGAAACCGTGGGCTATAAAAAATACGTAAGGGTTGAAAATGAACAGTGTAGAATGAAGCCAACTTCCTTATTTTTTATTTCTTATTCTTTATTTGTTATTCCCGTAATCTCAAATTGGAACGTACTCAAATCTCGCATCCAGCCTCCACTTCCTACTTCTTCTCCTCCATTTCATACCGATCTACCTTTTCAATGCCAGGCAATGCAAGTAGTTTTTTCACCAATAAATCCAGTTGCTCTTTGTCTTGTACATAAACTTTTACATTGCCTTCAAATACGCCATCGTGCGCTTCAATGGTCATTGCCGAAATATTTATTTTCAATTCTCCACTAAGTAGGTTGGTGATTTTATGAATTACACCAACATCGTCTAATCCCAAAATTTTCAATCCGGTTAGGAAAGAAATTTCTTTGTTTTTTGCCCATTTCGTTTTTACTACACGATGTCCATAATTTGCCAGCAATCTAGTAGCATTCGGGCAGCTCGTTCTGTGTATTTTAAGCCCTTCACCTGATGTAATAAAACCAAACACATCATCACCTGGAATTGGTTTACAACAATTTGCCAAAGTGTACATTATTTTATCACTGCGCTCACCAAAAATAATAAGCTCTGTATCTTTTTTGGGCAATAGTTTTAATTCACTTTCATCAAATTTCTCCTCGGGTATTTTTATGGGTTTAGGTGCAATTAATTTATCGCCATGAATGGTAAATTCTTTTAGTTCTTTTAGTTCGTTTTTTTTGATGGCGATATCATATAACAAATCCAAACTGCTTGGGTACTTATAAAAGTTCGCCAACTCTTCAATATTTGTTTGATTGAAAGCCGCACTCAAAGATTTGAACTTTCTTTCCAAAATACTTTTACCCAAATCAGCAATTTGCCTGCGTTCATCTTTTAGAGAGTCTTTTATCTTTGCCCTTGCTTTAGAAGTCACAACAAAATTCAACCATTCTGCATTGGGTTTTTGCTTGGCACTGGTAATGATTTCTATTTGATCACCACTTCTCAATTTGTAGCTAATGGGTACCAACTTGTGGTTTACTTTTGCACCAATACATTTTTCCCCAACTGCAGTATGTACACTAAATGCAAAGTCTAATGAGCTAGCCCCAACGGGAAGCATTTTAATATCGCCCTTAGGTGTATATACATAAATCTCTTCTGCTAAAAAAGAGGTTTTGAAATCTTGCAAAAAATCGAGCGAATTGGTGTCTTGATTAGCCAATGCTTCTCTAATTTGATTAAACCATTTATCAAAATTACTTTCATCGTCTTTTTCTTCTTTGTATTTCCAATGTGCAGCCAATCCTTTCTCTGCAATTTCATTCATCCGCTTTGTTCTGATTTGCACTTCCACCCATTTTCCCATTGGCCCCATTACTGTTGTATGCAAAGCCTCATAACCGTTACTTTTTGGGTTGCTCAACCAGTCTCTGAGTCGCTCAGGAGAAGGGTTGTATTCATCTGTTATAATGCTGTAAATTTTCCAGCAATCTTCTTTTTCCTTTTCTGGCGCTGCGTTTAAAATGATGCGGATGGCAAATAAATCATAAACCTCTTCAAATGAAACACCTTTCTTTTTGATTTTTGTCCAAATGGAATGTATGCTTTTGGGCCTACCGTAAATTTCAAATTCCAAACCTGTAGAAAGTAATTTATCTTTTAATGGCTTAATGAAATCATTGATATAGCGCGTTCGTTCTCTTTTGGTTTCTTGAAGTTTTTTGGCAATAAACCGATATGTTTCAGATTCCATGTACTTCATGGATAAATCTTCCATTTCTGTTTTGATATTGTAAAGCCCCATACGGTGTGCCAATGGTGCGTAAACATAAATGGTTTCTGACGAAATTTTTAACTGCTTCTCTTGCTTCAAACTGTCTAATGTTCGCATATTGTGAAGCCGATCTGCAAGCTTTATTAAAATCACCCTCGGGTCGTCGGTAAGTGTTAGAAGTATCTTTTTAAAGTTTTCGGCTTGTTGACTGCTATTGGCATCCATTACGTTAGCAATTTTTGTAAGACCATCAACAATTTTTGTTATTTCAAAACCAAATTCTCTTTTTATATCATCTAGGGTAATATCGGTATCTTCAACGGTGTCGTGTAAAAGTGCACAAATACTACTTCTAACACCTAAACCAATTTCTTCAACACATATTTTAGCTACAGCAATTGGATGTAAAATATAAGGCTCGCCACTTTTACGACGCATCGTTTTATGGGCATTCACCGCCATTTCAAATGCAGATCGCACAAGCTCTTTATCTCCTGGTTTCATTTTTTGTTTTAAAACCTTCAATAAACCACGATATTCTCTAAGAATTTCTTTTTTTTCTTCTTCTTCAGAAAGATGATAGGTT
Organism: Chitinophaga pinensis; assembly: GCA_943331145.2. Lineage (GTDB taxonomy): Bacteria > Bacteroidota > Bacteroidia > Chitinophagales > Chitinophagaceae > Ferruginibacter > Ferruginibacter pinensis_F. The sequence goes on along the minus strand of CALQKL020000133.1, from coordinate 2,347 downwards.
GATATGTTTTCTGTATTTGGCATGATGATGCACGAATTTACTTTAAAATCGTGTAAAAGAAAAGGTTGGAAAATTTAAGGTAAACAATTAAGTTTTTCCAGTTCGTTCAATAGGCTCACCACAACTGCATCTATCCTCGAAAAGGCTCAGTAAACGCAAATGGCAGATAGTGTCTGCCGTCATATTGTTGACTTGAGGTCACAATTTGTGACATCAAGATTTCCTGCTTTTATCAAATGTCTTTTACCAAATGAAGAAGAATGGCATTGGCATTGAACTTTTGCCTGAGCCAAAAACACCAACATTTAAAATTACTTTCAAAATTAATGCTGTTTTTTAAAGAAAAGTCCTAAATTCGCCCCCCGATTGCACTAATAATAACATATTGATTTTGCAATCTAACGCGGATGTGGCGAAATTGGCAGACGCACCAGACTTAGGATCTGGCGCCGCGAGGCATGTAGGTTCGACCCCTATCATCCGCACACATGAAGTTGATAAGTTGATTGTGTTATTGTTTCGAACAAATTCATTAACTCAGTTCGCTTATCAACTTTAATTTTTTATCTAAAGCGCAAAAACAAAACCATTACCAATGTCTACAGTTGTAAGAGAAAACATCGGGTTGTTAACCGACAAACTAACCGTAAATGTATCTAAAGCAGAGTATTTTCCAAACTTCGAAAAGAAATTAAAAGAATATAGCAAAACAGCCAATATTCCTGGATTTAGAAAAGGAATGGTTCCTGTTGGCATGATTAAAAAAATGTATGGTCCATCTGTTTTTAACGAAGAAGTGTTAAGAGCTGTGGAATCAAAATTGTATACTTATTTAAATGAAGTCAAACCAGATATTTTTGGTCAACCATTGCCACTTCAAGCATTCAACAATATGGATGTAAACAATCCTCAAGATTATGATTTTTCATTTGAAATTGGATTGAAGCCAGCATTTGAATTATTAGATTTTTCTAAGGAATCATTAACCATTCATAATGTAGAAGTTAATGATGAAATGGTTTCGGAAGAAATAAACCGCATGCAAATTAAAGGCGGAAACATGACTGAGCCAGAAGCAATCGACAATGAAGAAAATGTGTTGAATGTATTGTTTACAGAATGCGATTCAAAAGGAAATACAATTGAAGGCGGCATTAGCAAAGAAAATTCAGTTTTGCTAAAATATTTTACTCCAAAAATGCAAAAAGAATTGATGGGTAAGAAAATGGCAGATTGTGTTGTATTTCAATTGAGTAAAACGTTTGAAGGAGATAAGCTTGAAATGATGCTTCATGATTTAGGTTTAGATAAAAACGATAAAGAAGCGGCGTCTAAATATTTCAAATTGGATATTGTAAAAATTGGCTTGGTTGAAAAACGCGAATTAAATGAAGATTTTTTCAATGAGGTTTATCCAGGAAAAGGAATTACAACTGAAGCTGAATTGCGCGATACATTAAAAGGTGAAATTGAAAAATATTGGGAAAGCCAATCAAAAAATCAACTTCACGATCAATTGTATCATTTGTTGTTGGATAAAACTTCAATGGAATTTCCAGAAGAATTTTTAAAAAGATGGTTACAAACTGGAGGCGAAAAACCTAAAACTGCAGAAGAAGCTGAAAAGGAATACCCAACGTTTAGTAACCAATTGAAATGGACACTAATAAGCGATAAGTTGATCCAAGAAAACAAACTTGATGTAACTGATGAAGATTTAAGAACGCACATGAAAGAAGAAGTAATGCGTTATTTTGGACAAATGAATATGGGCGAAGACATGAGTTGGTTGGATAGTTATATCGACAGAATGATGAAGGATGAGAAGCAAATAGATGCTACATACAGAAGATTAATCACAGAAAGATTATTTAGCTTCATGGAAGGTCAGGTAAAAACAAAATCTAAAAAAGTTACACCTGACGAATTAAATGCAATGCAACATAATCACCAGCATTAATCGATTTTAAAAATATTTTTACAATGAAGAGCTCGTTTTATAATGGGCTCTTTTTTGTTTTTGGGAGTATAGGATTGATAGTTTCCATATTCTTAAAATTTTAATAATCATCTATTTTTGTTGTTTCTATTCATCAAGGTGTGGCGTTTTAAAATTTATGAAGATTGTTTTTTAATTTAAAAAAATAAGTGTTCGTATTGGATTAGCGTGGCTGATTAAATTTTTTTTAGAAATTTGTATGGATAGGTTTGTTAGAACAAGTGAAATTTTTATTAAAGAATTCCCTGAACTTTATAAAACAAATTATTATTACATTATAGTATACTGAGTTTATCCGAATCAATAGAATTTTTATCTATGCAATTTTTAATTTTTAAGAAAATTCCT
>CALQKL020000132.1 GCA_943331145.2 Chitinophaga pinensis | reverse complement strand
GCAACAAAAAATACTGAAATCAAGGTGAGTGTTAGTAAAATTTTTCTCATGTCTGAATTTAAAATTTATTTCTTAATACGTATAGTATGAATAAAAGTAAAAAAAAATGTTAACACAACGCCGAAAAATTTTTAATTATTTGGCTTTTTTCATCTTTTCTGGCAAGATTATCAGATTTTTTATGTCCCCCAACCTAAAAACAACCTCTTTTTCCCTTGATTTTGGCACTTCTAAGGTCAAATTCGAAAATAAATTGATTTCTTGACTGATTACATTACACTGACATTGTTTAACAATTACCATCACATCGTTGATTAATTGATAATCAAATTCTATTTTTAATTGCGTGGTAATGGGTTTTTGAATAATGGGTACCATTTGCAATGCCAATACGGATGCCGTTTTATATGCATTGATTAACCCCGGAACACCAAGTAAAGAACCGCCAAAATACCGAACTACAATTACTGCTACGTTACACAACTTCTTACTATCTATTTGCCCTAATATGGGTTTTCCTGCACTTCCAGATGGTTCCCCATCATCGCTGGATCTAAATTCATCGCCTGTAAAACCCAATCGATACGCAAAACAATGATGCACCGCTTTTGGATGTTCTTTTTTTAAATCTTGTAGGTGTTTCTTAAAATCCAATGCTGTTTTTATTGGAAATGCAAATGCAAGAAATTTACTTCCCCGATCTTTAAACTCCGCAAATGATGGTTGTTCTATTGTGTAAAAATGCTCCATCTATTTTGCTTTATTCGTTTTTAGGTTTGAAAAATATTGTATCAAATCGCTTTGTATTTTTTGTTGTTTAAGACTTGTTTTGTATTCAAAATTTGGAGATGCGATTCCTTTTTCTATTATCATTGTTTGATTGGTAATTATTCGCACTTCATCCCAAAGGTCTGAATCTATAAATGTTTGCAACAATTTAGCTCCTCCTTCAATGATAACTGATTGTATGTTTTTTTGATAAAGCAATTCATTGAGTTGAGGAATTATTTCACTCTCAAAATTAATTTGAATAAAATCATTTTCCCCTTCTATTTTATTTATGTGCTGATTCAAAATTATGGTGGGTGCTGATTGATCTAATATTTTAGCCGTTTGTTCAATTTTCAAATCTCTGTCGATAAAAATTCGAATTGGATTTTTGCCTGACCAATTTCTGGTGGTTAATGAAGGATTGTCCATCATTACCGTATTTGTGCCCACCATAATTGCAGCTTCCTCGCTACGCCATTTATGCACCAAAACATCCGTTAATGCATTTGAAATCTTAATCGGGTTCCCTTGAAATCCTGATATACATTGATTTTCTGATTGTGCCCATTTTAAAATAATAAACGGTCGTTTCTGTTGATGAAAAGTAAAGAATCGTTTGTTTAATTCAATGGCTTCTTTTTCTAAAATGCCTGTAATGACTTCTACACCTGAATCAAATAACTTTTTTATTCCGGAGCCGTTGACTTTTTCAAAAGGATCAGAACAGGCAACAAATACTTTTGGAATTTTATGAGCAATAATTAAATCTGAGCAAGGTGGCGTTTTGCCAAAATGATTACAAGGTTCTAGAGAAACATACAAGGTGCTTTTTTGAATTAGATGTTGATCTTGCTTCTTTACACTATTGATACAATTTACTTCTGCATGAGCTTGACCATATTGTTGATGAAAGCCCTCTCCTATAATTTCGTTTTCATACACCAAAACCGCGCCCACCATAGGGTTTGGCGCAACATTTCCTAACCCGAGTGATGCCAAATCAAGGCATCTTTGCATGTATGTGTAATGTTTGTTCAATGCGTAAAATTAAGCATTGAAAAATAAACTAAGTTTGTATAGATGAAATTAAACGAATATTACAGAAATTATCTCTCGAAATTGGGCCAGATTTATGTTGAAAATGAGGCTTCAAATATCACCAAAATGGTTTTTGAATCTTTGGCAAATATCAGCAGAACCGACGTTTTAAGAAATCCCGAGATGGAAATTGAGTCGCATATTTTTTCATCACTTAATCAAGCACTTGACCAATTGCTTAATCATCATCCTATTCAATATGTGTTGGGCGAGGCTTGGTTTTATCATTTAAAATTTAAAGTTTCTGAGGCCGTTTTAATTCCACGTCCAGAAACAGAAGAGCTTGTAGAAATAGTCATTCAGCATTTAAAAAAATTGAATCAAAAAAACATTTTGGATATTGGAACGGGCAGCGGCTGTATTCCCATTTCATTAAAAAAAAATGTACCAGAAATAAATATTACTTCTGTTGACCTAAGCACTAAAGCCATTGATATCGCTTCTGAAAATGCAAACAACCATCAAACAAAAATTGATTTTAAAGCACTTGATTTTTTAGATGAAAACAATTGGGAAAATCTTGATGTATTTGATGTAATCATCAGCAACCCGCCTTATATTCCTAATGTAGAAATACAATCAATGGATAAACACGTAACAGCGTTTGAGCCACATCTGGCATTATTTGTTCCCGATGATGATCCATTAATTTTTTACAAAGCAATTTTAAGGTTTTCTCAAAATCATCTTGATAAAAACGGGGCCATATTTTTGGAAACGCATGAAAATTTTGCAGATGACGTTTGTTCTTTATTTAAAGACGCAGGGTTTGATGCTACAGTAAAAAACGATTTACTTGAAAAACCAAGAATGGTATTGATTAATCGCTTCCACTAACGGTAGCAGATGTAGTAGCACCAAGCTTTCTAGCCACTTTCATTACTTTTACAATTTCGCCCCATTGAGCCACAGAATCAGCATTGATAACCACGGCAGGTTTAATACTATCACCTTCAATAATGTATTTTTTTAGAGAAGATTCTAATGAATCGGGATTTATTTTTTTAGACCCAATGAAAAAGTTCTTGTCTTTATCTACACTTACCACAACGCTTTGTTTTTGCTTGGTATCGCTTTTAGATTTGGGAACGCTCATTTTAATTACGTTGGGATTGGCCAAAGTAGAAATCATTAAAAAGAACATCAAAAGAATAAATAGAATATCGTTTAACGGTCCGGTATCTACATCCGAATGTTCGTCCCTTAATTTTGTTTTTCTTAAGCTCATAGGTTTATTATTGGAAACGAATTATTGTTTGGTTGGTTCTTGAAGAATGTCTATAAATTCGCTACTTGCCGCTTCCATTCTATTTGCCATTCTGTTGATTTGTGTATCTAAAAAATTATACCCTAGAAATGCAAGCATACCAATGATCAAACCTGTTGCAGAAGTAATTAATTTGATGTACATCGCATCTGCAATTTGACTAATTGAGGGATTACTAATGGTGGCAAATTCTTTAAGTAAGATTACCAACCCTATGATGGTTCCCACGAATCCAAACAATGGTGCAATACGCGCAATAACGGAAATGATGCTTAAGTTTTTTTCCATTTTATATAGCTCGAGTTTGCCTACATTATCCATACTTTTTTCTATGGCATCAATAGGCTTTCCAATTCTTTGTAATCCTTTATCAATCATTTTTGCGATTGGATGTTGTGCACTTTTTGCAACACTTCTCGCTCCGGAAATGTTGCCCGACACGATATGTTCTCTAATTTGGTTCATAAAATTTTCATCAACCAAACTGGCTTTTTTGATAACCAATAATCTTTCAGTAAAAAAATATACCACTAAGGCAAACAAAATTCCAAGCGGAATCATAATTGGGCCACCCTTGCTAAGCATACCCAAAACACTTTCTACTTTTTCGCCACTAGCTTGTGCGACTGCAGTACTATCAACTTGCAATAAAAAACTAAACATATTGGAAAATTAAATCTGAATAAAAAAATACATTATGCAATTAAATAAAACTATTGCAACTGGGCAAGAAAAATAATGTTAATGTTCCTTCAAAATTATTTTGAATCCATTTGTTGCATCGCCATAATTTGACGCATGGTCTTTTCCATGCCTTCACTACTGCCATCTAAAAATATCACATTTCCTTTTCCATATTCTGCAAAATTTTTAATGGCCTCTGTCCACATACTGAAAAGAATAACATTGGTATCTAAATTGGCTTGTTTCATTTGTTCTGCTGCCTGACCCATACCTTTTGCCACTTCTTCTCTAAATAAAGCCACCCCTTGTCCGCGAAGTTGTGCAGCTTCTCTTTCAGCTTGTGCAGCAATTTTAATGGCATTACCTTCGGCTTCAGCAGCTTTGGTTTTTGTAATCAATAAAGCCTGGCCTTCATTTTCGGCAGCAGCTTTTAAATTATTACTGGCAACAACTTTGCTCATACTTTCAATAATGGCCTGATCAAAAGTAATGTCGTTGATTTGTAAATCTTTAAGGTGATAACCCCATTCTTCTAATGATGCATCTACATGCTCTTTAACGAACTCAACAATATCTCTACGCAACAATAAAATTTCGGATTGTTTTTTTGTAGCAACAAAAGCCCTGATGTTTCCTTCAATGGTTCTAACCAAAGCTTGCATTAAATCTTTATCGCTAATAAATTTAAACGCCACATTTTGAATGGTGTCTTCGTTTTCATTTTGTACAGAATAAAGCAACATGGATTTGAAATACACATTCGCTTGATCCACTGTAACCGCCTGGAATTCCAATTCAACAGAACGATTTTGAATACTAACGCGCTTGTATACCTGATCAATAATTGGAATTTTAAATCGTAAGCCAGGACGTTGAATGCCTACATATTTTCCAAATCGGGTTATCACCGCAATCGTACCTTGATTAACAGTAAATAATCCACTAAAAACAAAAATTCCAATTGGAATTAGCCACCAGAATTGTGTGAAGATGCTCATGATTTAAAAGTTTATGGTTTGTTGTTTGTGGTTTATTGTTTGTGGTTTGTTGTTTGTTGTTGGAACCTACTGCTATCCAGTATCTCGTATCTAGTATCAAAAAATTAGGAACCTTCCCAAATCTCACACAGATGTACAATAGTTTCTGATGCTTTCATCATGTCATTCACTCCAATCCACTCTAATTTACTATGAATATTTTGCATTCCCGTAAAAATATTTGGACAAGGCAAACCCATATAACTTAATCTGCTGCCATCTGTGCCTCCACGTATGCTTTCTTTTTTTACAACAAGTCCAGATTTTTCTATGGCTTTTGCTGCGTTTATCGCTATTTCAGGATGATGATCCAATATTTCTTTCATATTGCGATATTGTTCCTGCTGAATGTATTCCATGGTTGCTCCTGGAAATTTGGCTACCACATCTTCTGCAATTGATTTTAATCTTTGATGATGTGATGCCAATCCACTCAATGTAAAATCTCTTACTATAAATCCAATAGTTGTTTTTTCAGAAATGCCATTAAGTGAAACGGGATGTACAAATCCTTGTTTGCCTTCTGTAGTTTCTGGACTCCATTCATCTTTTGGTAAAGCATCTAAAATTGCACCAGCAACCTTCATAGTATTTACCAATATATTTTTTGCATAACCTGGATGAGCTATAACGCCATGAATAACAATAGAAGCTGCGTCAGCACTAAAGGTTTCGTCTTCCAAACTACCTAATTCACCTCCATCTAACGTATATCCATAAGTGGCACCAAGTTTTTGCATGTCAATTTTTGCAGTTCCTTGACCTACTTCTTCATCTGGTGTAAATAAAATTTTTATGTCGCCATGTTTGATTTGTGGATTCAACATTAAATATTGAGCTGCTTGCATGATTACAGCTACACCACTTTTATCATCAGCACCCAACAAGGTTAAACCACTTGCTGTGATAATATCATGGCCAATATGATTTTTTAAATACGGCGAATCTGTTGTGCTTAAAACTTGAGTTGAATCATCAGGAAGTATGATATCTTTCCCATCGTAATTGTGATGTACTATTGGCAAAACATTTGTTCCACTACAATCAGGCGCTGTATCAACGTGAGAACAAAAACAAATAACTGGAATATTTTGCTTGTCAGAATTAGATGGAATTGTAGCATATACATATCCAAATTCATCCACAGTTGCATCTAACAATCCCATTGTTAAAAGTTCTTGATGCAAAAGCTTACTTAAATCTTTTTGCTTTTCTGTTGTAGGATGTGCATGACTGTTGGGATCACTTTGTGTATCTATTTTTGCATAACGAACAAAACGATCTATGAGTTCAGCTCTATTGATTGAGACCATATTTAAAAATTACAAGCGAATTTGTTATAAAATATTAGGCAATTTCTACCAATTCAATATCGAAAATCAATGTTTCGCCTGCTAAAAAATGATTGGCATCCAATATAATTACATCCTCTTTTATTTCAGCTACAACAACAGGAAATGGTTGT
>CALQKL020000131.1 GCA_943331145.2 Chitinophaga pinensis | reverse complement strand
CGCCAAACCCCAAACACCTTCCATATTCTTTTAAAAAATCCCTATCTTGCTTTTGAATGAAAAAAATTGATCGATATATACTCTCGAAATATTTTACCACTTTTTTCTTTTGTCTGATTTTATTTACCACGATTGCGGTTGTGATAGACATAAGTGAAAAAACGGAAGACTTTACGCGATCAGGATTATCTGCTAAAAGAATATTTCTAGATTACTACCTCGGATTTATTCCGCATATTGATGCGATGCTTTTCCCTTTGTTTGTGTTTATTTCTGTAATATTTTTTACATCAAAAATGGCAGGAAGATCAGAAGTGGTGGCTATTTTAAGCAGTGGAATAAGCTTTAAAAGATTTTTACTTCCATTCGCAGTTGGCGGCTTTGTACTTACTTTTTTACTTTGGGGAGGAAATCAATTTCTTATTCCAAAAGCCAATGAAAAATGGGCGACGTTTGAAAAGAAGTACACCAATAGGAGCGTGGCTGCTACATTACAGCAATCATCATACAAACAAAATGTTTATTTCCGGTTGGATGCAAACACTTATGCAAGTATAAAAGGTTACGATACCATTAGCAGATCGGGAACCAATTTATCCATTCATAAAATTGAAAACAATAAGCTGACCTACAACCTTCGGGCAATGAATTTTATTTGGGACACATTAAAACAAAAATGGTCGTTAAGTAATGTGCTTGAAAGGTTTGTTGATTCTACTTCAGAACGAAATGTGTTTACACAAAAAAAGTTAATGAAATACTCCTTTAAACCGATTGATTTAAGAAAGGATGATTATTTAAAAGATCAAATGACATCAAGCGAATTGAATGATTTTATAAAACTCGAACGCATGCGCGGCTCAGAAATGCTCAACACGCTCGAAGTTGAACAGCATAACCGAAATGCCATTCCTGTTTCTGTTTTCATTCTTACCTTAATTGGTGCAATTCTATCCTCCAAAAAAGTTCGTGGTGGAAGTGGTTTCCATCTCGCGCTTGGCGTTGTAATTAGCGTGCTTTATATTTTAATGAGCCGATTCACAATTGTATTCGCCACCCGGGGCAATTTTACGCCTTGGATTGCAGCATGGTTGCCTAATGTTTGTTTTGGACTTCTTACAATTTACTTGTATAAAAAGGCACCTAAGTAATTTCAAAAGCATTTTAAACTTTCTTGTAAAACTTTTGTTTGACATTGATTAGACACGTAATTTTACACGCCTTTTGGTTTGTACTTTCACAAATTCTCTGTCGCTACAAATTCTCAAGCAATATATTTTAATTAGAAAAAAATAAATTATAACATGGGTATCATTAAAGATCGATTCAAAGCAAAAGCGGATATCGCAGCCGCAGAAATTAAATCCATTATTAAAGATCATGGAGATAAGAAAATTGGTGAAGTTACTTTGAGCCAAGTATATCAAGGTATGCGCGGTATCACCGGTTTGGTTACCGAAACTTCATTGCTTGATGCTCAAGATGGTATTCGTTTTAGAGGATATTCTATTCCTGAATTAAGAGAGAAGTTAACTAAATATGCGGGAGGTTCAGAACCATTGCCAGAAGGTTTGTTTTACTTGATGCTGATTGGAGAATTGCCTACTGATGAGGATGTACATCATCTTACAAGTGTTTGGCAAAGAAGAAGTCATGTTCCAAATCATGTGTTTGATACCATCGAAGCTTTGCCTGTGTCAACGCATCCAATGACTCAATTTGTGGTTGCTATAATGGCGCTTCAAACTGAAAGTCAATTTGCAAAAAACTATGCAAAAGGGATGAATAAGAAAGATTATTGGGAAGCTGTGTTTGATGACTCAATGGATTTGATTGCTCGTTTACCTCGAATCGCTGCGTATATCTACAGAAGAAAATATAGAAATGGTGATCATATTCAACCAAACGGATTGCTAGATTGGTCTGGTAATTTCGCACACATGATGGGTTACGACAATGAGTCGTTCAAAGAATTGATGCGTTTATACATGGTGATTCATGCGGATCATGAAGGTGGTAACGTTTCTGCACATACGACACATTTGGTGGGTTCTGCATTAAGCGATCCTTATTTGAGTTTTGCTGCTGGTATGAACGGACTTGCTGGTCCTTTACATGGATTGGCCAATCAAGAAGTAATCAAATGGATTTTTGAATTAAGGGAACAAATTGGTTCTGAATCACCTACCAAAGAACAAATTGAAGAATACGTTCGTAAAACATTAAGCGAAGGAAAAGTAGTTCCAGGTTATGGTCATGCGGTATTGCGTAAAACAGATCCAAGATTTACAGCTCAAATGGAATTCGGTAAAAAACACATGGCTGATGATCCATTGGTTCAAACGGTTTGGACTATTTACGATGCGGTTCCACCAATTTTATCTTCTATTGCTAAAATAAAAAATCCTTGGCCAAATGTTGATGCACATAGCGGTGCACTTTTGGTTCATTATGGAATGGTGGAATATGAGTTCTACACCGTATTATTTGGTGTTTCAAGAGCACTTGGTGTTTTGTCTAGCTTATGTTGGGATAGAGCACTTGGTTTACCATTAGAAAGACCAAAATCAATCACCACAGAGTTGGTTAAAAGCTGGCTTGATGGGAAAGATGAAGTTTGGGGGGATTAGTGAGAAGTCAAAAGTCAAAATTTAAAAGTCAAAAGCATTTTTTGATTTTTAAATTTTAAAGTTTATAAAGTATAATATTTTTAAGGTCTCGTTATTTCGAGACCTTTTTTCTGTTATTTTACAATGTCAAAAATGCCCCTATAAACCGTTGAAACGGTTGTTTGGCAGAATTTGGGTTTTATAGCCCACGGTTTAAACCGTGGATTAATGCGTGATTATATTAATGGTTTCAACCATTTTTTTTATTTTAAAATAAATCGAGGGTTTTTTATTAAAACGGCATCTTATACCGAAGCTGTTTATCAAAGACATTCATTAAACATTCCAGATAATAATCTGTATAAAACTAAAATAGTTTGTCTGATCAAATTCATTTTGTTGCCCTATTAAAAACAGGGGATTCGGGGGCTTATGATAAATTGATAGAAGACTATCAACATATGGTGTATAATACCGTTTTGGGTATTGTGAATCATTTGCAAGACGCCGAAGATATTACGCAAAATGTTTTTATCCAGATTTTTAAAAGCATAGATGATTTTAAAGGAGATTCAAAATTATCAACCTGGATTTATAGAATCGCTATAACAAAATCACTGGAATGGGAACGGAAAAAAAAGTCGAAAAAGTCGATTAACTATTTTAAAAATTTAATGGGTATTTCAACAGAAACCATTGAAATGTCAGCGTTTAATCATCCGGGAGTAGAATTACACAATAAAGAAATTGCGGCCATGCTTTTTAAAGCGATAAAGCAACTGCCCGAAAACCAAAGATTGGCTTTTGTTTTAATAAAGGTAGAAGGATTGAATTATCAGGAAGTAGGGGAGATTATGAATAAATCAACCAAGAGTATTGAAGGTTTAGTACTCCGAGCAAAGGCACAACTAAAACTGATTTTAAACGATTATTTTTCTGAATAATTTTTAATAAAATGAAAACAAATATCGAACATCAAATTGAGTTAACGTTAAATAGTATTGATGCTATTCAACGCGCAGAAATTTCACCCTATTTTAAAACAAGGATGAAAGGAATGCTTACGCAAATCCAACCGGAGCCTGCATTTTTTTCATTTAAATACACAATTGCAATTGCTGCCATCGCTTTAATATTAACTGCAAATACTTTTTTACTTTATCAGCAATTCAACCAAAATAATAGTGCTGAAAAACAAGTACAAAGCAATAGCGAATTATCTGAAATATATCATTTAAACTCAACACCAGTTTTAGACTATGATAACCAGTAATAAAAATAAATTTATCGTTTTCATCATTTGCGCATTGTTGTTGGTAAACGTTGTTTTTACCAGCATACTTTGGTTTAAACAAACCCAAAAAAATGAGCATGATGGAGACGCGCGTAGGCCATTCAAAGGAGGTCGTTTGATTGAAATGTTGGACTTGGATAGCATCCAACAAGAAAAATTCAAAGTCATTAAAATGGAGCATGAAGCAAAAATGGATGGATTAAAAGAAAAAGAACATCTTGCCAAAAACGCTTTTTTTGATTTGCTAAAATCTGATACCGCGAACAGTACAACCATCAATACTTTTGCTAGAAAAGCTGCTGATGTTTCTTTTGAAATTGATACCACCACTTATTTTTATTTAAAAAAAATAAAATCAATTTGCACACCAAAACAAGCAAAAATATTCGTTGATATTTTTGGTCGCGCTCCTATTCAAAATAAACCCTTTTTAAGAAACTCAGATAGACCAAAATGCAGCCTAGATACTGTATTGTCAAATAAGCAATCGGTTAACTCAGCAACTGATAAAAATCAAAACCGCGACAATAATTTTAATCGTGATGACCGTCCGCCTCCACCACCTAGGTTTGATGAAGATGGTCCTAACATGGATGCGGGCTTTGATCCGCCGCCTCCGCCTCATGAAGGCAAACGACCTCCAGGTCCGCCACCACATCCAAGAGGGGATAGAAGAAGGCCACCACCACCGCCTCATGACCGACCATTCGATGAGCCATAAAAATTAAAAAAAATAGAATTGGGTTGGGATATAGAAACAAAAAAACAAAAATTTCAATTGAAATGATTATGAAAAAATATACGCTAGGTTTACTTGTTTTATTAATGTTTTTTGGATTACATTCAAAAGCGCAATACAACAACCTTTGGATTCCGGACACCTTATCTGGAACAACATTTAACCTCAATATAAAAGATACATTTTCTCAAATCAGACCAGGTCAGCAAACGATTACGGCTGGTATCAACAATAAATTTTGGGGCCCAACTTTATTTATTAACAAAGGAGAAACCGTTCACATGAACGTGAAAAATTCGTTGAACGATTCTACAACATTACATTGGCATGGAATGCATTTGCCCGCAGTTATGGATGGAGGGCCACATCAGGTTATTCCACCCGGAACTACTTGGCAACCATTTTGGGAAGTAAAAAACAATGCAGCAACGTATTGGTATCATCCACATTTACATGAAACCACTCAAGAGCAAATCACCAAAGGAATTGGTGGTTTAATCATTGTTAGAGATGCCATAGAATCAGCATTGCCTCTCCCTCGTAAATACGGAATAGACGATATCCCATTGGTGTTAACGGATAGAGATTTTACCACTGCAAATCAATTTAGCGTTGTGCCTTATGGCGATAGCTCAATGGTAAACGGGGTATTGAGTCCGCAACATACGATACCCGCACAAGTAGTAAGATTAAGAATTTTAAATGCGGCGATTGAACGTTCTTATAATTTAGGATTTAGTGATAACAGAACATTTTATGTGATAACATCAGATGGCGGTTTGTTAGCAGCGCCTGTTCCATTAACCAGATATTTATTACATGCTGGAGAAAGAATTGAAATATTGGTAAACTGTACAGGTCAATCTGGTACAAGTTTTAATTTAAAAGCATACAACTCTACATTGGCTCAAAACGTACCTGGAGGTGATTTATTTCCAAACGGGCCTTTTGCAAATGCATTGGCAAGAATTGATTTTAATGTGTTGCATTTAAACGTTGGAACTCAAACCTCAAATCCAATAGTATCTATTCCTACTGCACTAACAACCGTTACTGCCATTCCAGCGGCAAATGCAAATCTTACGCGTTTTTTAACCATAAGCGATACCAATATTGCTGGAATTCCAGGAGCCGCCTTTTTATTGAATCACAGGTTGTTTAATATCAATTACAACGATTATAACGTTCCACTTGACAATACCGAGATTTGGCAAATTACAAACTCTGGAAACTTTGGACATCCATTTCATATTCATGATGTGGAATTTAATATTCTTTCTGTAAATGGTGCAGCACCAGCAGCAGCGCAAGCGGGTTGGAAAGATGTGGTTTTTGTTGCAGCAAACACAACTGTAAAGTTCATCGCCAAGTTCGATGATTTTGCAGATCCAGTACATCCATTTATGTACCATTGCCATATTGCATTACATGAAGATGAAGGCATGATGGGACAGTTTGTAGTGGGAAGCAGTGCAGTATCTCCAACGATATCAACATTGAGTTGTACATCAGCAACCTATTCTGCCACACCAACTGCAAACACTGCATTTAATGGAACTGCCACGGTTGGATATACGGGAGGTAACGGATTGGCATACACGCTTGGTACCGCTGTTTCATCAACAGGCGTAACTGGCTTAACAGCAACGCTTCAAGCTGGAACGTTGGCAAGTGGTGCTGGTAACATTG
>CALQKL020000130.1 GCA_943331145.2 Chitinophaga pinensis | reverse complement strand
TGGCACTTACCACAGATTGCAACAGCAGGTATGTATTTGCTGATCCATACAAAGGCGCAATGATTGCTGTTGCAGAAGCAGCAAGAAACATTGTATGTAGTGGTGCTCAGCCATTAGGTGTTACCAACTGTCTGAATTTTGGAAATCCTTACGATCCTGAAGTATATTTTCAATTTGTAGAAGCCATTAAAGGAATGGGCGCTGCTTGTGTAAAATTTGATACGCCTGTTACTGGAGGAAACGTGAGTTTTTACAACCAATCTCCTGATGGACCAGTTTACCCAACTCCCACAATTGGTATGGTAGGCGTAATGGATTCTGTAGAAGACAAAATGACCATGTATTTCAAAAATGAAGGTGATTTTATCTATTTAATTGGAAATAGTAAAAACGACATCGGATCTTCGGAATATTTACATAAAATCGTCGGACAAGAATTCTCTTCAGCACCTTATTTTGATTTGGATGAAGAATTTGATATGCAACAATTAGTGGCTTCAATCATAAAAAACAAATTGGTACAATCTGCACATGATATCAGCGAAGGTGGGCTAGTTGTAGCTTTAATGGAAAGTGGATTTTTTAACAACCTCGGCTTTAATGTAACTCAATCAGATAATAGCATTAGAAAAGATGCTTATTGGCTTGGAGAAGCTCAAAGTAGGGTTGTGGTTTCCGTTTCAGAAAAAGATAACAACAGTTTTCAAGCATATATCAGTAAACAAGCATTGCAAGTACAATTCATTGGACAAGTAACTCAATCTCAAATTGCTGTTAATGGAGAAGATTGGGGAAATATTGCTGGCTGGAAAAATAAATACGAAACTGCAATTGGAAAATTAATGCATAAGTAAATCCTGCTTTAAAAGAAATTTTAAAAAAAGTTGGAATTATTTTTCATCAGCAATTTTTACGTGGTTATCTTTGCCCGACCTTCAGGATTTATCTTACGTTCCTCGGTCTAAACAATCATATCATTATTATAAAAAAATCACCTCGCATAAACATGCGACAGGGTATTTTTTTATAGTATAATTATTAAATTTTATGTCAAAATACATTTTTGTAACCGGTGGTGTAACTTCTTCATTGGGTAAAGGAATCATTGCAGCTTCGCTTGCAAAGTTGCTTCAAAGTAGGGGATTGAAAGTAACGATTCAGAAATTTGATCCCTATATTAATGTGGATCCCGGAACGTTGAATCCATATGAACATGGAGAATGCTTTGTTACAGATGATGGAGCCGAAACCGATTTGGATTTGGGGCATTATGAGCGTTTTTTAAACATACCTACCTCTCAAGCAAATAATGTTACAACAGGTAGAATTTATCAAACCGTTATCAATAAAGAACGTGAAGGCGATTATCTTGGAAAAACCGTTCAGGTAGTACCGCATATCACCGATGAAATAAAACGTAGGATGATGTTGCTAGGCGAATCTGGTGATTTTGATATTGTAATAACTGAACTTGGCGGAACCGTTGGAGATATTGAAAGTTTACCTTTTGTTGAAGCTGTTCGTCAGATTCAATGGGAGCTGCCGGAAGAAGATTGTATTGTGGTACATTTAACGTTAATTCCATATTTAAAAGCCGCAAAAGAATTAAAAACAAAACCTACACAACACAGTGTGCGTTTATTGAGCCAGGAAGGCGTTCATCCAAACATTATTGTATGTAGAACAGAGCATCCATTAAACGAAGATTTAAAAAGAAAGGTTGCATTGTTTTGTAACGTAAAGCCTGAAGCAGTTATTGAAGCAATTGATGCAGGTACAATTTATGAAGTGCCTTTAAAAATGTTTGAAGAGGGATTGGATGTAATCGTTTTGAAGAAACTACATATTAATGGATATGCAGCACCCGATTTATTGAAATGGAATTCGTTTTTAGATAAATTGAATCATTCTGTAAAAACAGTAAACATCGGTTTGATAGGCAAATACGTTGAATTGCAAGATGCGTATAAATCTATTTTGGAAGCATTCGTTCATGCCGGAGCTGCTAATCTATGTAAAGTAAATGTGGTTAACGTTCACAGCGAATTTATTACAGAATATAATGTAGCAGAGCAGTTGAAAGGATTAGATGCACTGCTTGTTGCTCCTGGGTTTGGTATTAGGGGAGTAGAAGGGAAAATCGAAGCCGTTAAATTTGCCAGAGAAAACAAATTGCCTTTTTTTGGAATTTGCTTAGGCATGCAAATGGCGGTAATTGAATTTGCTCGAAATGTAATTGGGTTCAAAGATGCACATTCTACCGAAATGGATACCGAAACAAAACATCCAGTAATTGCCTTAATGGAAGAGCAAAAAAATGTTACCAGCAAAGGTGGAACAATGAGATTGGGCGCTTATTTATGTGAGTTGGCTCCAGATTCTTTGGCACATAAAATTTATGGAGCCAATGAAATTAGTGAAAGACATCGCCATCGTTGGGAGTTTAATAATCAATACCTAAACGATTACATAAATAACGGAATGGTTCCAAGTGGAAAAAATATAAAAGAAGACCTTGTTGAAATAGTCGAAATAAAGGATCATCCGTTTTTTATTGGAGTTCAGTATCACCCCGAATTAAAAAGTACGGTTGAAAACCCTCATCCAATTTTTGTACATTTTGTAAAAGCAGCCATTGATCATGCTGAAAAAAACGCATAAATATAAAGGGTTTATTTATGTTTTGATATTAATTTAGTCGATGCAAAAATTAAGCATGAGCGAATTAAATAGGTTAACCCCTGAAGAATTCAAACGCTCAAAAAAAACACCAGTAATTGCCGTTCTCGAAAATATTCGAAGTGCATATAATGTAGGTAGTGTATTCAGAACTGCGGATGCTTTCTTACTTGAATCCATTTATCTTATTGGGTATACGGCTCAACCTCCTCATAAAGAAATCAAAAAAACAGCTTTGGGTGCCGAAGAAACGGTAGAGTGGCATTATTTTGCCGACACAAAATCTGCTATAGAGGAACTGAAAAAAAATGGTTATAAAGTATTTGCTGTAGAACAAGTAGTGAACAGCATTTCACTTGAAAACTTAACCCTTAACAATGATGAAAAAATTGCTGTTATTTTTGGCAATGAAGTGAGTGGGGTAGAACAAGAGAATATTTTACTTTGCGATGGATGTATCGAAATCCCTCAGTTGGGCATGAAGCACTCATTAAACATTGCAACGGCTGCAGGGGTTGTGCTTTGGGAGATTATTAGAACGAGGATGAAGTAGAAGAAGTAAAAAGTAAAAAGTAAAAAGTAAAAAGTAAAAATTGGAAAATTGGAAAATATGACTTCTCGGAAAAAGTATTTTTTAACTTTTTAATTTTTAAATAAATAAACAATGCAATCAATAAAAAAATATCTTTCATTAATCAAGTTTTCGCATACCATTTTTGCGATGCCTTTTGCATTAATTGGATTTTTTTTAGGGGTTCAATATATAAAAACAAATCAAGTTGTTTTAAGTGAAAATGGGTTTAATTTAAATCCTTGGTTGTACACCTTTATCTTAATTGTGTTATGTATGGTTTTTGCCAGAAGTGCAGCCATGGCTTTTAACCGTTATCTCGATATGCATATTGATGCCAAAAATCCGCGTACCGCCATTAGGGAAATCCCATCTGGACAAATCAAACCCCAAAACGCGTTTTTGTTTACCATCATTTGTTCATTGCTTTTTGTTTTGTGTACTTTGGTGATCAACAAGTTGGTTTTCTTTTTGAGTTTCGTTGCTTTATTCGTTATTTTATTTTACTCTTATACGAAAAGATTTACCGCACTTTGCCATTTGGTTTTGGGATTGGGATTAAGTTTGGCGCCGATTGGTGCTTTTCTTGCTGTTACTGGTGTGTTTGATTTATTGCCAATTCTATTTTCGTTTTTGGTATTAACTTGGGTGAGTGGTTTCGATATTATATATGCTTTACAAGATGAAGCATTCGACAAACAGCATCAACTCAATTCAATTCCAGCCTTATTGGGAAAAGAAAAAGCGTTACAACTATCTACTTTTTTACATTTTATAACTGCTGCAATTATTATTTTTATCGGGTTCTATACATCGCATTTATTTTGGTATTGGATAGGCGCACTCATTTTTATCGGCATGCTTTTTTACCAACATTCTATTGTAAAGCCCAATGATTTAAGCAAAGTTAATATTGCTTTTATGACCGCCAATGGCATCGCATCAATTGTATTTGCATGTTTTGTAATGATTGACATCTTAATTAAAATAAAATAATGGCAAGAATTTTAGCAATTGATTATGGCGGAAAACGAACAGGGATAGCAGTTACAGATCCCTTACAAATTATTGCAACAGGTCTTACCACAATAGAATCGCAACAATTGATTCCGTTTTTAAAAAACTATTTTTTAACCGAAACGGTTGAACTTATTATCATTGGTTTGCCTAAAAATTGGGATGAGTCAGATACGCATGGAACTGCCCCCGCAAGAAAAGCCATCGAAAGAATAAAGAAAGAATTTCCAAACATGCCCGTGAAAGATGTGGATGAAAGATTTACTTCTAAAATGGCAAAAGATGCAATGATAGAAATGGGCATGAAGAAAAAAGACAGGCGCGATAAAAAATTGGTAGATGAAATTGCGGCTACAATCATGCTTCAAGAATATCTTCAAAGTATTAGTTAATCACAGTTAACTCCTAACTTCGCCTTAGGTTTTAATACCCATAATTAAATTACTAATTCAAAGTTTTAATAAATGAATTTACCTATTGTGGCATACGGATCGCCCATCTTAAGAAAATTAGCAACAGATATTTCTCAAGATTATGATGGTTTAAATAAATTAATTGACGACATGTGGGACACCATGTACAACAGTTACGGCGTGGGTTTGGCTGCTCCTCAAATTAATAAAGATATCCGTTTATTTGTAATGGATAGTGTGCAAATATTTGAAAACCAAACTGAAGAAGACGAAAAATATCCTGATGAACCTGGATACAAAGGTATTTTCATAAACGCTAAAATTGTAGAATTATCTGGCAATAAATGGTCTTACAACGAAGGATGTTTGAGTATTCCCAAGGTCCGTGAAGATGTTTCGCGCCACGAATCGGTAACCCTCGAATTTGTTGATGAAAATTTTAATCCCCATATAAAAACATTTATTGGATTAACTGCAAGAATTATCCTTCACGAGTACGATCACTTGGAAGGAAAATTATTTATCGATCATATATCGCCTTTAAAAAGAACCTTATTAAAAAGAAAATTAGATGATATTTCTAAAGGGAAAATTAAGGTAGATTATAGGATGGTTTTCAATAAGTAATTATTGGATTTTACAGAAATGAATAAGAATGAACTTAACTTAGAATTATGCGCCTTCTGAGCACATTATTTATGTTTTTTTTTATTTGGGTGAATGGAATTGCCCAAATACACGACTCCATTATTCCGAATCCTCAATATCAAACTTTACCTGTTTTTGTTGTGAATGATTCATTTAAAATAAGTCGTTTTATTGAGTATATCAAGCAAGATTCAAGTTTTTACAAGTCATTTAAACAACTACATTTACTAAATTACACTGCAATAAACGACATTAGAATGCGGAATAATCAAAATGATTGCATTGCTTCATTGCATAGTAAAACCCAACAATTCCGAAGCAATGGCTGCCGCATGATGAAAACAATTTCAGAAGACATTTCAGGTGATTTTTTTAATGATCAAAATGAATATAATTATTACACCGCCAAATTGTATGCTTCATTGTTTTTTACAAAAGATAAGGTTTGTAATGAAACCAATACGGTTCAACATTCAAATATTAATCCAAAAGAAAAATCAGGGTTAGAAAAACATAAGGATCAATTAAAGCAATTGTTTTTTAATCCGGGAAAACAGATTACAGGCATTCCTTTTATGCGAAATAAGACGGCCATTTATGACGAGTCGTTGTTGAAATATTACAATACAGACATTACTACAGAAATCAAAAATGGCGTCAATTGTATTGTGTTCAACCAACAGGTGAAGCCAGAAAATATAAAGCGTGTAGTCGTTCAGGAAATGAAAACATGGTTTGATGAAACGACCATGCAAATTGTAGCCCGGGATTATGAATTGTTAAGTAATGCAGGGGTTTACGATTTCAATGTAAAAATGGAAGTAAGTATGATTAAAATAGGTCAGTATTATGTACCTAATTTAATTCGGTATGTAGGGGATTGGAAGTACGTATTCAAAAAAAGAGAAAGAGGCGTATTTACGATTACGTTGTTTGACTTTAAGGAATAAATCTACAATATGTTTGTGGTTTATTGTTTGGTGTTTAGTTCAACTTTTAAACCATTAAACAT
>CALQKL020000129.1 GCA_943331145.2 Chitinophaga pinensis | reverse complement strand
AATCGATATCCCATTTGCAATTTTAGAAATGATTTCTTCACTTATTTTATTGATGACCTGTACCAAGTAGGTTCGTTTATGAGGCACTTTTCCTTGGAACAATAGTTTGGTAACTTTTGAATTTGTCGTTAACAACAACAACCCTTCCGAATTTTTATCTAATCTGCCAATTGCATGTGTGCCTTCGGGGAAATTAAAATCAATGGAACCAAGCAATCTAACATCGTGAGAGCTAACAAACTGCGACACCATATCGATGGGTTTGTGTAATATAAAATAACGATGTTCACTCATAATAGCCATGCAAAATACTTAATATTGTATATGCAACAACAATCTAAAGATCCATTGCATGGAAAAACACTGGAATTTATCATTACTACCTTGGTAAATGAATTTGGTTGGGACGATTTAGGGCAGCAAATTCCCATTAAATGTTTTAATATCAATCCCAGTATTCAATCAAGCTTAAAGTTTTTACGAAAAACACCTTGGGCCAGAAAAAAAGTGGAAGATTTTTACATCAAAATGTTTTGTTGATCATATAAAATTTAGCTCATTTTATTTTTCATATTGAAATTTAGGCAATGTTGCTACCAAGTTTTTTATTGCATTATTATCTGTGGAAGCTATTTTAGAAATATTGAAGTAAGCAACTTTGTCTAAATTAGTTAGAACTACAGTGCTTTTATTTACAAGAGTATCTACGCCAAACATAAATCGACAATTGGCACCTTCTTTTCCTAAACTTTGGTCTTCACAATAAAGAACTATAAATTTACTTTGCCCAACAGTCAAATCTTCTAAGTAACCGATTGATGTAAGTTTTATTGTTACTCCATTATCATCAAAAATAAAAATGGTATCTTTTGTAAGTAAAAAATCTACATCATAATTATTTACAAAATCATAATGAACAGTATCAACGCCTACTCCATAGTTGCCTAATTTATGTTGATTGCTTCTCATGATTAGACCATTTGGTAATTCAGACTTATTGTTGCTTACTATATCTTGAGAAATCAAATCGTTTGATGAGCTGAATTTTGCATATTTACCAAGTCGCTTAAAAAAAATATCGTTTTTGTCTTCAATTATTTCAACATCTGTCTCCAGACAAGTTTCATCATCAATAGCCACCCATTTTTTATTATTTATTTTTATATATTCTTTATCGCAAAAATTTATAAAATAATTAAACCTTTCCTCATTTAATGCAACAAAAAGAGTTTTATAACAAAAACTATCTTTATCAAAATAATAAGCAACTTTTCCATCTTTTCCAGCAATAAATAAATGATAGCTTTGCCCATCAGCATTTTTGCCATAAGCTCTGTTAGGATACCTTTCTTTTGAAAATTCAATTAGCAAATCAGACATACTGTATCCTATTCTACCTTGTGCAAACAAATCGTTTGAAGCTATCGCAACAAACAATAAAACCAATTTAATTTTTTTCATGGTTTAATTTTTTTAGGTTTGAATTAATATTGGAATTTAAAAATTAAATATTTTTTTATTCTTAAATTTTCTATAAAACTCAATTTATGTCTTTAAGCAATTTTGAAAGAATGATTCAATTGGCCGAGGAAGTTTTTGATAGCAAATCAGATCCCGATCAATTGGAAGTGAATGAAGAAGTGTTAAATCATTTGTGTAAAATTCATCCCGGTTCGGTTCAAGAATTTGACGATGGCAATGGACCTGTAGTTTGGGTTTTACTTTTCCCAACAACAAATGAACTCATGGAAGATTTTTTAAAAAATAAAGTTTCCGAAAAACAACTTTTCGAATTGACACCATTAAATGTACAGTACGATGCAATTTACCTATGCTCAGCAATGGTTTTAGAAGAATATAGAAGAAAAGGAATTGCGCAGCAACTCACCAAAGATGCAATAGAAGAAATCAGAAAATCGCACCCAATATCCAGTTTATTTGTTTGGCCCTTTACAAAGGAAGGAAGTTCCCTTTCAGAAAAAATTTCAACTTCAGTTGGTTTACAATTAAAGATAAAATAGACATAATCTTAAGCTAATTAAAAATTAAAAATTAAAAATTTAAAAAATAACAACCCATAATTTTGACTTTTAACTTTTTCACAACCACTTCGCTACAAATTTTTTAAAAGCAAATCTAATCGCTTCAATCGTTTTTTCAATTTGATTGGCATCAATTTTTATTTGATGAATATCCTTAACCAAACGCTCATCTACTTTCCCAGCATGAACTTTTGCTTCCATTGCAGCTTCGTGTTTGTTGATTAAAATTTTACTTTTTATTTCATCAATATTTTTTTGTTGAATAATAAACTGATTTTGAAAATGTTCGGCTTCTATTTTAACCTCATGATTGCTGTTTTTTTCCAGTACTTCGGAAAGTAATTTTTGAAGGAATTTAATGTCGGAAGCATAAAATTCAAGTGTATTCATTATTTCTTGATCTTCGTTTCCAAGTTTAAGTGATGTAGTGTATGTCATGGTTTTTAATTTTTTTTTGATGAAAAAAGTATCGATTGTTTTATTCTTTTTTATTAAAAAGGGAGGAATGTTACTTCCTCCCCCAATTCTTGTGAAATAGTATTCAATCTTTTAAAATTTAGTCCTATTTCTATCTCAATTAATGCAACGAGTGTCCTAACAGATTGAGCAATTTCTATTTTGCTATTTTGAGTGTTTAGTTTACTACCTTTTGAAATAGTTATGTCTAAAACCTTCGTCTGTCGACTTTTCTTTGATTAATACAAAACAAAAATATAGCGATGCGTGGCCTGTAAAAATGTTGTCAAGCATAAAATCTACTGATGTTGATTGGTTTGAAAAAAATGAATAATATTTTGAAGAATCATCATTCTTTATGTGCATTGTCATGGGTTTGAATTTTTATTTAATTGTATTTGAGGTCTAAATTATTAATCATGCATATCGACATTAACGACAAAACTGTATTAAAAGAAATTCAAAAAACATTTTCAGATTTTTATCCATTTTTATTAATGAAGTTTTATAAAAAGCCACATAATAAATATGAGGAATCAAAGAAAGAAGATGAATTAGATGTTGAACAAACCGTGGGGGAGGTATATAAAAAGTGCGGATCAAATAAAATCGAAATGCTACCTACGGAGCGTGTAGCAAATGTTGAAAATGAATTCCAAAATAAAATAGGTATTCCAATACAAATTTTAAAAATGGAAAATGGTCTTTGGTGCCAAACTTCAGGGCTGGATAATTTATCATTAAAAGATTTAAATATTATGGGTCGTAATTCATCTGATGATTATGTTATGGAAGATGTTGATGATGACTTTGAAACAAAAGAATAAATCTAAGATTAGTATATCATTAGTATAAACATTTAAAATATATAAAATATTAAAAAATTAATATTGTGTTTTACGATTAATTTTGTATAATTTCAACCCCTTAAAAAAATTCCTAAAATAACATCATGAAGAAAATTCTTTTCACATTACTAACCTTTGCTTTTATCACTGCGCTAACCGCTCAACAAAAAAATTATTGGTTTCAACACTTAACTAAGGAAAATATTATTACTGATAAAGCTGTTTCTAGATTGAGTTTCCCAACTACATTTAAATTATATGATTTAAATATAGAACCATTAAGACAGCAATTGTTTTCAATAGTTGATAATCGTGGAAATGCACATTCAACAATTATTTCATTGCCTAACGCAGATGGAAATATTGAGCAATTCGAAGTGTTTGAGGCTTCAAATTTTGAGCCAGCACTTCAAGCGCGTTTCCCTGAAATCAGAGCTTTTTCTGGTAAAGGGGTTTCAGATAAATATGCCATGCTTAAATTAAGCATTTCTCCTCAAGGCATACAAACAATGATATTTAGAACAGATAAAGAAAATGAATTTATTGAAGCATATTCACAAGATCATAGTGTTTATGCTGTATTTAAATCTCAAAGAAAAGTAGGTACATTGCCTTGGACTTGCTCTACTGTAGATGAAAACATGGCTACATCTTTAAACAATCAAGTTCAATATTCGAATATTACTGCAAGATCAGGCGCCGATTTAAAAACCATGCGTTTGGCACAATCTTGTAATGCTGAGTATTCTAATTATTTTGGCGCTACAAGTTCTGCTCAAGTTGCACTTGTATTGGCTGCTTTTAATGCTACACTTACACGTTGTAATGGCGTTTATGAAAAAGACCTTGCTTTACATTTAAATTTGATTGCGAATACTACTTCAGTAATTTATTATACAGCATCTACTGATCCATATAGTACAACTTTATCTAGTTGGAATTCTCAACTTCAATCTACGCTTACTTCAGTAATAGGAGATGCCAATTATGATATTGGACATATGTTTGGTTCAACTGGTGGTGGTGGAAATGCGGGTTGTATAGGTTGCGTATGTAACACAGGAAAAGGAAGTGGTATCACATCTCCCGCTGATGGAATTCCTCAAGGTGATAATTTTGATATTGATTATGTGGTTCATGAAGTAGGTCATCAACTTGGCGCTAACCATACTTTCTCAATGAGCAATGAAGGAACAGGCGTAAATAAAGAAGTTGGATCAGGTATCACCATCATGGGTTATGCAGGTATCACAAGCCAAGATGTTGCGTCTCATTCAATCGATATTTACCATCAAGCATCAATTGCTCAAATTCAAGCAAACTTAGCTACAAAAACTTGTCCTGTTACAACTAGTATTGCATCAACAAATGCTACACCAGTACTTGCAACAGTTAGCAATTATAACATTCCAAAAAGTACACCATTTGCACTTACAGGATCTGCAACAGATGCAAACGGAGATGCTTTAACTTATTGTTGGGAGCAAAACGATAATGCTTCTTCAACACAAACTGGTGCTAGTAGTGTGGCAAGTGCTACAAAAGCAACTGGTCCTAACTGGGTTACATTCAGACCAACCGCTTCACCAACAAGATATTTCCCTCAATTATCAACAATATTAGCAGGTGGTTTAACTACAGGTCCATTAACAGGTGGAGATGCTGGAACTACCATTGAGGCATTAAGCTCTGTAGCAAGAACTTTAAATTTTAGATTAACCGTAAGAGACAATGCCCCTTATGTTTCAACAGCTCCAGTAAAAGTAGCACAAACACAATTTACAGACATGGTTGTCACCGTTAGTACGCTTTCTGGACCATTTGCGGTATCGGTTCCAAATACTGCAGTAACATATGCGGGAGGTTCTACCCAAACTATTACTTGGAGTGTAGCAAGTACAACAATACCTCCAGTGAGTTGTTCAAACGTGAAAATTTCTTTAAGTACAGATGGTGGTCAAACCTTCCCATTAGTATTAACAGAAAGTACTCCAAATGATGGAACGGAAGCATTGGTTATTCCAAACACACCAACTACAACTGCAAGAATAAAAGTAGAAGCGGTAGGAAATATATTCTTTGATATCAATAATGCAAATTTCACCATTACTGGTGCTGCTGCATGTGGTGACGCAACTGGATTAACAACTTCTTCAATTGGAAATAATGTAGCCACATTAAGTTGGACTGCAGTACCAAATGCTATAAGTTATGCAGTAGATTATAAATTGAACACTGCAACTACTTGGACAAGTTTATCAACAGCTCAAGCAACAACTACGGCTAATTTAACAGGACTAACTCAAGGAACATTGTATAACTGGAGAGTAATAGCAACTTGTGCTGGAGGAAGTGGAAATTATGTAAGTGCAAACTTTACAACAACAGTTCCATTTGTATGTAATGCACCAACAGGATTAAGCGCAACAGCAATCACTTCAACAAGTACCACATTAAATTGGGCTGCCGTAACAGGCGCATCAACTTATGCTGTTGATTATAAATTAAGCACAAGCGCAACATGGCTAAGCCTTACAGCTTCAACGGCTTCAACTTCAGTTTCTTTAACTGGATTAACCGCGAGCAGCATTTACAATTACAGAGTTAGTACAAATTGTGGCGTAAATGGAACTAGTGGTTTTGCATCAGCACAATTCACTACAGCATCTTTAAGTTGCAAAAGCAGCAAAGATACCAGCACCAACAATACTACAGCAGGTGCTGCTGTAATTCCTTTTAACACCAATATTACTGGTCAAATTGAAGTTTCAAATGATGTGGATCATTATAAATTTACCATTACTACAAGGGGTACAATTACCTTAACACTTACAACATTACCTATAAACTATAACCTTCGATTGGTAAGTAGTACTGGAACAGTTTTGGTTACTTCTCAAAATAACAATACAACCAATGAAACCATAAACTATACTGCAGCTCCAGGTGTTTATTATGCACGTGTATATTCGCCAAACACTGCCTTTAATGCATCATCATGTTACACTTT
>CALQKL020000128.1 GCA_943331145.2 Chitinophaga pinensis | reverse complement strand
ATTTTAATGGCGGCGGTCACTTTAATGCAGCTGGATGACAAAGTTTTGATCCACTTGAATTGGTTGTGTCAACATTTAAACAAGTAATAAAAAATTATAAAAACGAGTTATCTACTTATCAATTTTAAACTATAAAAAAATGCGTAACATCTCACTCTTAGCAATTGTTGCTATTTTATTTTCATCTTGCGGACAAGATTTCAAAAAAGGTGAAAAAGGATTGGAATACAAAATCACAGCTACCGGAAGTGGCTCAAAAGTGAAAATTGGAAACTTTTTGCAAATGCATGTTTGCCAAATCATAAGTGATGGAAAAAAAGACACCGTTGTAAATGATACAAGAAAAAACGGCACTCCAATTATTGAGCCATTTGATTCAACATCAATTCCACCAGAGTATTTTAAAATTATTGCTCAATTAAGAAAGGGCGATAGCTTAACAATTCGTTTGTTGGTAGATTCAATGTATAAAGATAATCCAGGTGCAATGCCACCATTTATGAAAAAAGGCAATTACTTTTTAACTACCGTGAAATTGTTGGATGTATTTTCAAACCAAGCAGAAATGGAAACGGCGCGTAAAAAAGACATCAAAATAAAAATGGAAAAAGATTCTATTGAAAATATTCAGATTTTAGCAAAAGAAGATAAAGAATTACAAGCTTATTTTAAGAAGAATAATATTACAGGATTGCAAAAAACGAATTTAGGTACGTATGTTCAAATTATACAACCAGGAACAGGAGCAATGATTGATACATCTGTTGTTGTGGAAACAAAATACACCGGACGTTTGTTAAATGGAAAAATGTTTGATAGCAATACAGATTCTTCTTCTACACATCGCGAACCATTAAATGTAAACATGACCAATGATTATTCTTTGGGTGCGCCGGTAATTAAAGGTTGGACAGACGGGCTAAAGCTTTTAAATAAAGGAGCTAAAGCGAAGTTTTATGTTCCTTCGGTCTTGGGTTATGGTAAACAAAAAGTAGGGGAAGTAATTCCAGAAAGTGCCATTTTAATGTTTGATATTGAAGTGTCAAATATTTTAACAAAAGCAGAAGCAAAATCAAAAAATGAAAAGAATTTAAAATTGAAAAAAGATATCGAAAAGAAATTTTATGATAGTTTGCAAAATGCAAAAGGTAAACAATAGTAAAAAAATAGCTTAGTTTTTAAATGCCGTTCATTAATTGGACGGCATTTTTATTTTTAGGTTGTTTGATTAAATGCATTGAAAATGGTAATGGCTTCTTTTGCTTCTTTAACATCATGTACACGTAATATTCTCGCTCCGTTAATTAAAGCCAGTGTGTTTGCAACCGTAGTGCCATTTAGCGCATTTTCTGGAGTTGTTTCTAGTGTTTTATATATCATCCCTTTCCTTGAAACGCCAGCTAGGATAGGGCAGTCCAACATTTTTAACGAAATCAATTCTCTTAATAAAGTGAAGTTCTGTTCAATCGTTTTTCCAAAGCCAAATCCGGGGTCGATTATGATGTCATTGATTCCCGCCATTTTACAAGCTTCGATTTTTTTTATGAAAAACTGAATAATTTCAAGTGTAATGTTGCTGTAAGTAGGATTTAATTGCATGGTTTCGGGCGTTCCTTGCATGTGCATACAAACATAAGGTACATGTAATTTTCCAACAGTTGGAATCATTTCCTCATCAAAATTTCCAGCACTGATATCATTTACAATATCAGCACCTGATTCAACAGCTTTCGTTGCAACTTTACTGTAATATGTATCGATAGAAATGATTGTTTCTGGGAAGTTTTTTCGAATTGCATGAATAACAGGAATAACTCTTTTCAACTCTTCATCAGCATCAATTTGTTTGCTTCCGGGTTTTGTGCTTTGACCACCGATGTCTAAAATAGATGTTCCATCTACTATCATCTTTTCAGCCATCAATAACAATTCGCTTTCATTTTTATCTAAATGCCCTTCAAAAAAAGAGTCAGGTGTGATGTTGATGATGCCCATTACAACCGCGGAATTCAGGTTAAGAATTTTTCCATTACAATTCAGTGTAAACATTGCTCGAGTAATTGTATTTTTGTTAAAAGAATCAAAGATGCGAATAAAAGTTTGTATCTGTTAAAAGGGAGTTTTATATTCATATTTTAAATCTATTTCACTACATGGTAACAACAATGGATCAGTATAATCAAGCTATTTCTTCTTGCCGGGATATTTTTTTAAAAAAAACAATGGATTACGGAACATCATGGAGAGTATATCGAACCATTTCAATTGTTGATCAAATTTATATTAAAGCAAAAAGGGTAAGAACCATTCAGGAAAAAAAACAACAAAAAATTGAAGACGGCATTTTTAGTGAATTCCAAGGGATTCTTAATTATGCAATAATTGGATTAATTCAGTTGAAGATTGAAAACGATGATGTAGAGCAATTGTCAGTAGGTGAAGTGGAGGTTTTATACAATCAAGAATTTGAAAAGGCAAAGAAATTAATGATGGATAAAAACCATGATTATGGTGAAGCTTGGAGAGAAATGAGCCAAGAAAGTTATATAGATTTAATCTTGTCGAAAATTCTGCGCATTAAGCAAATATTATCCAATAATGGGATGACGATAATAAGTGAAGGAATAGACGCTAATTTTTTTGATATTTTAAATTATGCCGCGTTTGGGTTAATTCAAATAAACGAAGGGAATCACACTAAATAAGAATATAAAAGAAAAGTACAAATTATGAATTCGATAAAAAAGCATCTTCCATTGATTGTTCGCATTTTAGTTTCAGCACTTTTTTTATTATCCGCTGTAGCAAAATCATTCCCAATTTGGGCATTTGAAAAGCAGTTGGTAGACTTAGGAATTATTGATTGGTGTTATGCGCCACATTTGGCAAGGTTAATCATTGCGCTTGAAACGGCTATTGCAATCGCTATTTTACAAAAACATTATTTGAAGACTTTTGTTATTCCGGTCACTATAATTTTATTGATTGGTTTTTGTGCGCATTTGGGCATTCAAATGATAGAGCATGGCGCAATGAATGGAAATTGTGGTTGTTTTGGTCAATTGATTCCGATGACACCACTTGAAGCTTTTATCAAAAATGTCATCACCATTTTGATGTTGGTTTATTTATACAGAAACGTAGAAAATAAGCCAAAAGGTGAAAATAAATTTGTAGTCATTTTATTTACTTATTTTCTTTCGGCCTTTTTAATGTTTTTCTTCTTTCCATTTTGTCCATGCAGCAAAACAAAAACACCAGAAATAATTGTACCTCAAATAATTTCAGATACTACAACAACAGATAGTTTGAAAATAGATTCAGCAGAAGTAAAAGATACATCCAAAGGCAAGGGAATAGAAATTGTAAAACAAAAAGATTCAGTTAAGAAAATAGAACTTGATCTTGGTCCAACTAAAACTGTTTCTAAATTTGCCATCTACAATAATTTTAGTGGCAAATCGGTGAATTTAGATGAAGGTAAAAAGATTGTTTGTTTGTTTGTACCTGGTTGCGACCATTGTAGAGATGCCGCAAAAGAGCTAGCCATTTTGAAAAAGAAATACAATTTACCTCCAATTTACATTCTATTTATGGATGAGGAAACATTTAAAATTCCAGAGTTTTTTACAGAAACGAAAAGCAATTTTCCATATTTTGTCATGAGCGATATACCAGCATTTTTTAAATTGTTGGGAAATAAAGCAACCACGCCAGGTATAAATTATTTATGGAATGGCAATATTCTTAAAGCTTACCAAGGCATAGAAGAACAGAAGTTTAATGGCTCAGAATTGGTAAGAATCATTACATCCAATCAGAAATAATAATTTCTTTTTTATACATGTAATTAATTAATTAATATGGTTTTTAGAACCAATGAAAATTAACTTGATATCTTCTACGAGTTCATTAAAAAAGAATTATATCAACTTCATATCACCACATCTACTCAGATAAATTAGTCAATTCTACACAGTTTTCCTCTTAAAAAAACAGTTTAACCTGTTAATTAATCTAATGTAAAATATACATAACAACAGATTTGTATTTGTATTTATTGGCAAATGTTTCGAATTCTGTAATACTAATCACTGTAGAAATAGTAGTTGTAGGCATAGTAATTGACTATCCATAGGAAATTAAATAAAAAAATAAAAAACAGCAGCACAATAAGAATAAAAATGCTGCGTTTATTGTTATGAATTAATCCGCGTTTTGATTTTTCAATGAATAATAAATCCGATTTATTGTTTTATCAAGCGCAAAATATCTTAATCCCAAACCGAAAACCTATGAAACCAATTTTTCACTCAAGAACTATTCTTTTTTGTATAGTTTTTTTCCTTACTATTTTCTCAGCAAATGCGAGAAATTATTATGTGAGCTCATCTTACACAGGAAGCGTATCAAATGGTGGATTAACAACTCCATGGAAAACATTAGCCAATGTTCAAAGCAATCTAGGAGTATTCGTTTCTGGAGATTCAGTATTGTTTAATCGTTCGGATAGATTCTCGGGAACGCTTACATTACAAAGTAAAACCGGTGTTTCATTTGGAGCTTATGGTGTAGGTTCTGGGCCTTTATTTTGGGGTACAGGGTCTGCAATTTCTTCATTAGTAACATTAAGAAATTGTAATAATGTTTCGTTTAATAACTGGATCGTCTCAGATACAACAATTTCATTTACCGATAGAACGGCCCAAGTTAAAATTGCTATAGTTTTCACGCTTGAAAGCAATACGATTAATACTACAATTAGAAATTGCAAAATGGATAGAATGGGTTATGGTGTTTACATCACAGAAACATCAGGTTTTAATACCATAGTAGGTTGTGATATTGGGAATTTAAGAATGATAAAAAACACCCCAACATCTGTTAATCCTGATGATGATTATGGTGGAGTTCCAGTTCAGATATCTAGTTCAAATAATTCAATTATAAATAATTATTTCCACGACTGCTATGCAGTTAGTTATGATTATGGATATGATGGGGGTGGAGTTGAATTTTTTGAAGAAGGTGTTGTAATTGAAAATAATATTGTCGCATATAATACCATGTACGATTGTAATGGTTGTTTTGAATTTGGAAGCAATGCTGATGGTATTGCAAATAATCTTATTTCAAATAACAAGATTTACTACAATAAAATCATAAACTCGAGTTCTTTGTTTTATATCAATAACAATGGTCAATATAAAACTGACGTTAGAAACTTGCAATTCTATAATAATGTAATTATTCAAAATGTAACAAGTCGTACAGGCGAAACTAAATTGGGTAGCATGGCTATAAATCAAGCTACTGCTGGAATTGCTGTAATGAAAAATAACGTGTTTTTTGTTAGTAATGGTGCAAGTATAATGAGAAGTGGACAATGGACTACAGGACAACTTGTTCATACTAATAATGTTTATAAACTATCAGGGGGTAGCATATTAAATTTTACATTAGACCCAACTGAATTACAAACAACTGCTAACTTCTGGAATAATACATCAAACGTTAATCCTCTATATTGGGATTTACATCCAGCTACAAATAGTTTACTTATTAATTTGGGTCAAAACATAGGGTTTACTCAAGATTTCGAATCAACTCCAATTTCTGGTTTACCTGACGCTGGTGTTTATGAATATGCGAATACAACACCTATAGCTCAGCAACTAGTAGCAAGTTCAACATTCACAAGCATTGCTTGTAATGGAGGTACTTCAACAGTAGTTATATCCGCAACAGGAGGAACAACTCCATATACTGGCACAGGAACATATACAGTTAATGCTGGTACTTATTCATACATTGTAAATGATGCTGCAGGTAAAAGAGATACAGTTAGTTTAACAATAAATCAACCAACATTAATTACTGCAACTGTTACATCTGGAGCCATCACAATACCAGGAGGTTCAACCACTGTTATTGTAAGTAATGTATCTGGAGGAACAGGAAGTGTTTACAATTATAGCATAGATGGAGGTGCTTATCAGTCAAATAATTCTTTTTCGGGTGTTATTGCAGGTAGCCATACAATACAAATAAAGGATATTAATGGTTGTATAATTTCAAAAAGTTTTTTTATTAATGCCCCAGTAGTTTCAACTTTGACTGCCAATGCTGTTGCGGGTACAATTTCATGTAATGGCGGTACAACAACAGTTACAGTTTCAGCAACAGGCGGGGTTAGTCCATTAATAGGAACGGGTGTTTTTACAGCATCTGCAGGTTTAAATAACTATACAGTTACTGATGCAGCAGGTACTACTGTTAATACTTCGGTTACAATTTCTCAACCTACAGCAATAGCATTATCATTAACATCAGGAACAATCATTGTAAATGGTGGAACAACCTCTATCACTGCAATAGCAACTGGTGGAACGTCAGCTTATACATACAAATTAAATAACGGAACTTACCAATCAAGCAATGTATTTACAACAGTTGTAGCGGGTACGCACACCGTTACTGT
>CALQKL020000127.1 GCA_943331145.2 Chitinophaga pinensis | reverse complement strand
ATACAGATTTTTCCTAAAGTGGTAAAAATTTATATATTCTCTATTGCAGTTGGATTGCTTATTGCAAAAATATGCGGCTCATTATTTTTCTTAGTAGATGATATAAGGCGGTTGATTCAATGGATCACCATGAGTTTGTTTGCTCAAAAAAGTCAAATTACTTCAGGTGATGCAGATGCTGCAGTTAATATTTCTCGATCTGCTTTTTTAAGCTGGGTTGGCTTGGGATTTGGTTCGGGTATTTTTGGGTTGTTGTTGTACGGTTTTGGGAATAAGTATCGGTATCAACTCGTTAAACAAAAAATTAAATTTAATAATCTACCTGCATCTTTTAAAGGGTTGAAAATTATCCATATTAGTGATATTCATTCGGGAAGTTTTACGGATACGAAAGCGGTTGAACTTGGCATTCAGAAAATATTAGAACACGAAGCTGATTTGATTTTATTTACTGGTGATTTGGTAAATGATATGGCATCCGAAATGGATTCATACAAGCATGTTTTTTCAAAATTAAAAGCGCCAATGGGTGTTTATTCTGTTCTTGGAAATCATGATTATGGCGATTATGTGCAATGGCCAAAAGATGGATTATCTAAGGAGCAGAATCTTGAAAACCTTAAAAATGTGCATCAAGAAATGGGTTGGAGATTGCTGTTAAATGAGCATGTGGTTATTGAAAAAAACAACGAAACGATTGCCATTTTAGGCATTGAAAACTGGGGCGCAAAAGCAAGGTTCCCAAAATATGGTCGGTTGGACTTAGCTTATGAAGGTGCAGAAAAACATGCATTTAAAATTTTAATGAGTCATGATCCAAGCCATTGGAAAGCGCAGGTACGTAAGGATTATAAAGATATTGATTTGATGCTTTCTGGCCATACGCATGGAATGCAATTTGGGGTAGAGTTGCCAGGGATAAAATGGAGTCCAATAAAATATTTATATCAAGAGTGGGCTGGCTTATATGAGCACGAAGGGAAGAAGTTGTATGTAAATCGTGGATTTGGATTCCTAGGTTACCCGGGCAGAGTAGGTATTCTGCCCGAGATAACTTTATTGGAATTGGTATAAATATGTCTAATTAATATCTACGCTCTCTTGGCGGTCCGTAAGTTCTTTTTCTACCGCCTTCATCTCCAGAAGAACGTCTGCCTTCATCTGATGGTCTTTTAAAACCACCATCTGCTTCGTTCATTCTGATGATTCTATTGTTGTGTTTTTTGCCATCAATAGCTTTAATCATTCGTCCAGCTTCAGCTTTGTCAATTTCAATCCAGCTGTTCATTTCACGCATATCAATTTTACCAAGCGTTTCTTTTTTTAGATTGCTTTCATCTAAAATAAATTGAAGGAAACTTGCTTTGTAAAAACCATCTTTTGTGCCAAGGTTGATAAATAATCTGGTATATCCGTTGTCTCTTCTATTAAACGTTCTTTCACTTCTGCTGCCATTATCTGATTGAGCACCTGATCTGCTATTGTCATCACGTCTGCCTCTACTGTCAAGTTTTACATTTAAATCTTCAGCATTTTCATAGTACTTTAAGAAATGGTCAAACTCAAGTGCAGCAACTCTTTGCAAAACTTCTTCTTTAGTTACGTTTTCAAATTTTTGCATTAAATCTGGTAAATACGTTTCGTAATCACCATGAGAAATATCTGTTTGAATTAATTTGTCCATAAAATGAAAGAACTGTTTTCTGCACACATCTTTACCACTTGGAATATCCGTTTTATGGAATTGAGAATTAATCATTTTTTCCAATTGGCGAATTTTGAATGTTTCGCGTGTATGGCAAATCGACAAACAGATTCCACTTTTTCCTGCACGAGCAGTACGTCCGCTTCTGTGTGTGTAAACCTCTATATCATCTGGTAATTCGTAATTGATTACGTGTGTAATGCCATCAACATCGATACCTCTTGCAGCAACGTCTGTAGCAATCAATAATTGTAAAGCTTTGGTACGGAAACGTCCCATTACTCTATCTCTTTGTTGTTGGGTTAAATCGCCATGAAGTGCTTCAATTTCGTAGCCAGCTTTTGACAAGCGTTCTGATATTTCTTGTGCATCCACTTTTGTTCTGGTGAAAATAATACCATACATACCTGGATTAAAATCAATCAATCTTTTTAATGCTTCATAACGTTGGTTAGCAGGCGTAAGGTAATATTGATGGTCGATATTTACATTTCCGCTATTCTTTTTTCCAACAGTGATTTCTTTAGGAGAAGTCATGAAGTTTTTTGAAATAGCACGTACTTCAGGTGGCATTGTTGCACTAAACAACCAGATGCTTTCTCTGTTCACAGTGTTTTTCAATACGAAGTCAATATCTTCTCTAAATCCCATGTTTAGCATTTCATCTGCTTCATCCAATACCACATATTTTACTTTTTGTAAATCGATTGCTTTTCTCTCGATTAAATCAATCAAACGTCCTGGAGTAGCCACTACAATTTGAACACCTTGTCTTAAGTTTCTAATTTGCATGGTAATGGAAGCTCCACCATAAACGGCTTCCGTGTTAACACCCTTTAAATATTTTTTATAAAGCAATAAATCATTGGTGATTTGTAAACACAATTCTCTTGTTGGGCATACAATAAGTGCTTGAGGAAAACGGTCGGCTGCATTAATCAATTGCATTAATGGTAAACCAAATGCGGCTGTTTTTCCTGTTCCGGTTTGGGCTAATCCCACAAAATCGGTTGTTCCCGACAATAAAACGGGAATTGCTTGTTCTTGAATAGGGGTTGGGTTTACGAATCCAAGATCAGTTATGGACTGTAAAATTTCGGCTTTGAGGCCTAATGCTTCAAATGTTGTCATTTTTTTATTTTTAATGTAAGGACCCCTGTTATTGATGTTACGCAATAAACATGTTGTCAAAATAGATTTTTGATCGTCACATGTTATGCTTCGGGCCGTTGGGAGAAAGATTAACTTAATTTTGAAAGGCTGCTTTGAGCCTTTATTCAACAGCAACTGAGCACGTCATGTAATTTCTCAGTTATTAATTACGCCGCAAATTTACATTTTTATTTTTGAAAATCATAGTATTTCTGATAAAAAGCATGATTTTCTTATTTTTTATACATTAATTTTGGCTAATTACTTAATTCATTCAAATCGAATTTGCACCATTTTTTAAAACAATTAAAACTTATTTTATGTCTAAAAAAATTATTTTTTTTGCTTTTTTCGTTTTGCTTTCAAACTTGTTATTTGCTCAAGGATTTGAATTGGGCATAAAAGGCGGTGCTGATGTTCAACAGATTTCAGGCGTATCATTTAAAGAAGAATTTGCTTATGGCTATCACTTAGGAGCATATTCAGAAATTAAATTAAGCAAAGTGATAAGCATACAGCCAGAGCTTTACTATAGTGCAGCTACTATGAACATAGGAAATTCATTTGATACATTATACACTTCGATTGATCCTAAAAAAATAAAATTTGGGTACATTAACATTCCAATTTTATTCAACATCAAATTAAGTGATAAAGTTAAATTACAAGCGGGTCCTCGTTATGGCATTTTGAATAACACGAATTTATCGGTAAAAGCAAATACTGAAAAAGCGTTTAAATCAGGTGATTTTTCTTTTGTTTCTGGTATTCAATTGCAATACAGCAAAATACGGGTGTATGCACGTTACCAAATAGGTTTGACCAACATAAACGAATTACCTAACAAAGAACAATGGAAAAATCAGTCTATACATATTGGTATTGGATTGAAAATAATTTAATTCGGCATTTTTGAATGTAGGCTTAAAAAAATTTGTTTTAATTATAACCCACGGTTTAAACTGTGGGTTTTTTATCGTGTACCCACCGTTGAAACGGTTAGCTAACAAATAAATTTTCGAATATTCAATAAGCAAGAATTAATGGGAAAATAAAATAGTCCACATATTTTAATTCAGCCCACGGTTTCAACCGTGGGTGATGGATGGTGATTGTTTTTAGGATGAGAAAAATCAAGATTTTATTAAGGCCTTATTATTTCAATATTTCCATCATCTTTTATTTTAATGATGGTACTAGGGGATGCAGGTTGGTCGTCATCTTGCCTGTATTTAACAACATAATCAACACCATTTTTTATTTGAACATCAATATCAGAGAATAATCCAGGAGTTGGATAACCTGAAATATTTGCTGAAGTTGATACAATTGGCTTACCCAAAGCAGTAATCAATGCTTTACAAAAATCATCTTTTGCAATTCGAATACCTACGGTTCTATCTGTGTTGATGATGTTTTTAGCAAGATTTTTTGCATTGGGATAAATAACCGTAACAGGTTTATGTATACCCTTTAAATAATCAAAAACCTGATTTGTTTGAGGTGATGTATAGTATAAAATTTGAGATTCTTCCGCCATCAAAATAATCATGCTTTTGGATTCTATTCTGTTTTTTAAGGCGTAAATTTTAGCAACAGCATTTTCATTTGTAGCGTCGCAACCGATACCCCAAACGGTGTCTGTGGGATAAAGGATAATGCCTCCGTTTTTTAAAACGGTTAAGCATTGTTCCAAATCGTTTTTAAATAGCATCATAAAGTTTTATAAATTTTCATTACAGAAGCCGCACATTTTTCGGGTGAAAAATTCATTGCATGTAACTTTCCTTTTTTTCTCATTTCATCAGCAAGCGATTTGTTTTTAAATATTTCTTTCATGCCCACAGCAATATCTTCCGGTTTTAATGGGTCAACATAATAAGCACCTTCGCCACCAGCTTCTGGCAAGCAAGATGTGTTTGAAGTGATAACGGGTGTTTCGCTCCATAAGGCCTCTAAAATTGGAATGCCAAATCCTTCAAATAATGATGGGTAAACCAATGCAGTTGCTGCTTGATAAATAGCCGGAAAACAATCTCCTGAAATATATTCTGGAAGCGATTTTACAATTTCATTGTCTGATAAAAAAATTACAGATCCCGAAAGACTATGTTGTTCAATAAATGATTTTACATCTTCTTTATATTTTTTTCCGTTTCCAATGACAACCAAAGGAATATTTAATTCGTCTTTATTTATTAGCATGGCTTTGCAAATGGTCAACAGATTTTTTCTTTCTGTAATGGAGCCAACATACAAAAAATACTGTTCTGGCAAACCCAGTTTTTGTTTTACCAAATTGATTTCTTGCTCACTTATTTTTTGTTCAAATTTTTTATCACAACTCTGATAACAAACACTTATTTTTTTTTCGTCGATGTTGAATAAATTGATGATGTCTGTTTTTGTTTGTTCGCTTATGGCAATGATGTGGTCTGCATTTTCACAGGCATACTTGATTTTTTTTTCATGAATGCGCACATCAATTTTTTTATAATGTTCGGGGTGTCTGAAAATGATTAAATCGTGAATGGTTACAACCGATTTTATGTTTGTTTTTTCAATGCCAAAAGGAATTTCATGACTCAATCCATGGTAGATATCGATGTTTAATTTTTTGAGATTGTTGATAACCCGATGGCTTCTCCAAAGGGATGAAAATAATTTATCAAAAAAGAAAGTTGGTAAAATTTCATGGAGATGTTGTCCTAAGATTTGATATCGATTCGATTTTTTTGGATTGAATAAAAAATACTCATTTTCGGGATAGAGATCATGGAGAGAATGAATAAGGGTGCGGCTATAATTACCCAATCCGGTATTGTTGTGAAAAGCCCGTTTAGCATCGAAACCAATATTCATATTTTTAATTTATACAACAAAAATAATGGTATTGAAACAGAGTTGAATCATGAGGTCAATTGTTTATATTCGCAAAAAATAATTAAATATGCAAGACATTATTTCAGCAGCTTGGAACGATAGGGAATTATTAAAGGAATTAAAATATTCTGATGGCGTACGTGCCGTTATAGAAAAAGTAGATAAAGGTTTCTTACGCGTTGCAGAACCAACTGAAAACTGTTGGGTTGTAAACGAATGGGTAAAGCAAGCGATATTAATGTATTTTTCAATTCAGCAAATGGAAACCTATGTATTGCCTCCATTTGAATTTTATGATAAGATGAAATTGAAATCCAATTATAAAGAATTGGGTGTAAGGGCTGTTCCTCATGCTGTTGCACGTTATGGTGCATTTATTGCTCGAAATGTAGTATTGATGCCATCTTACGTAAATATAGGTGCTTATGTGGATGAAGGAACTATGGTAGACACATGGGCAACTGTAGGTAGTTGTGCGCAAATTGGAAAGCACGTTCATTTGAGCGGTGGCGTTGGTATTGGCGGCGTTTTAGAGCCATTGCAAGCAAGTCCTGTAATCATTGAAGATGGCTGTTTTATTGGTAGCCGTTGCATCGTGGTTGAAGGCGTTCATGTTGGAAAAGAAGCGGTATTGGGTGCCAATGTAGTACTTACTCAATCCACAAAAATAATAGACGTGAGTGGTGCAGAGCCCTTAGAAATGAAAGGTTATGTTCCAGAAAGAAGTGTAGTCATTCCGGGCAGTTACACAAAAACATTTCCAGCAGGAGATTATCAAGT
>CALQKL020000126.1 GCA_943331145.2 Chitinophaga pinensis | reverse complement strand
ATGGTATTTACTTTATTCACTTAGATACAAAAGAGAATTCGACTTCCTTGAAATTTATAATAAGTAGATAAAAAAAATTAAAATTAAAAAGTAAAAATTAAAAAGTAAAAATGACCAATCGTATTTTATTAATTCTATCTGTATTTGTATCTGTTTTTTCTGATGCTTCTGCACAAAAAAAATCTAAGCCTAATGTGTTATTTATTGCTATAGATGATTTGAAACCCGAATTGGGATGTTATGGAAACACCATTGTGAAAACCCCTAATATTGATCGATTGGCAAAAATGGGCACCGTGTTTCTTGCAAACTATTGTCAGCAAGCGGTTTGTGGCCCAACGCGTGCAAGTTTGATGACAGGCTTACGTCCTGATTCAACAAAGGTTTGGGATTTAAAAACCAAAATGCGCGACATGAATCCAAATGTAATAACCTTGCCACAATATTTCATTAGTCAAGGATATACGACTTCTGGTGTTGGAAAAATTTATCATCCTTCTTGTACAGATAAAAAGTTTGATGAGCCATCATGGAGCATTCCATTTATCAAGCCAACCGCTGCTGACTATGCAAATGGTTTGGGCGAGCCAGCAAAAAAACATTATCAAGACCCTGCAACCAAAGCCGCTATTTTAGCCGAAGTTAAAGATGATAAAAAAGAGAGTGATGGTGAAAGTACCACAGGTGCAACAAAACCATCTTCAGAATGTTTGGATTTACCTGATAACGCTTATGAAGATGGCGTTACAGCCTTGATTGCAAAGAAATCCATCATTACATTATCAAAAGAAAAGAAGCCTTTTTTCTTTGCAGTAGGGTTTCATAAACCACATTTACCTTTTGTATCTCCAAAAAAATATTGGGATTTATACAAAAGAGAAGACATGCCCATTGCTGAGTTTCAAGAGCATGCAAAAAACGAAGTATTTCTAGCATATGAATCATCAGGAGAATTGCGCAACTATACCGATATTCCTGCATTTACATCTTCAACTAAAGAATCATTAAGAGCTGGTTTGAAAATTGAAAAACAAAAAGAATTAGTACATGCATACTATGCAGCCATTTCTTATGTGGATGCTCAAGTTGGAATATTATTAAATACACTCGATTCTTTAGGAGAGTTAAACAATACCGTTATTGTTTTGTGGGGTGATCATGGTTGGCATTTAGGCGATCATGACATGTGGGGCAAGCATACCAATTTTGAACAAGCAACCCGTGCACCATTGATTTTTGCAGCACCCGGAATGAAAGCAGGGACTTCAAAATCTTTAGCTGAACATGTTGATGTTTTTCCAACCCTTTGTGATTTGTCAAATATCGAACTTCCAAATTTTTTACAAGGCAAAAGTTTAAAGCCAATCATGCAAAACAAAACGGCCGTTGTAAATGAATACGCAATGAGTCAATATCCAAGAAATCTTTCAAAAGAAGAAATGACCAAATTGGGTTATAAGAATAGAAAGCTAATGGGATATAGTATCAGAACAGACCGATATCGTTATACCATTTGGATGAATAATAATTTTAGAAGTACGACAGATGTTTATTCAGATGATAGAGTTTACGCT
This sequence comes from Chitinophaga pinensis, assembly GCA_943331145.2. Classification (GTDB taxonomy): domain Bacteria; phylum Bacteroidota; class Bacteroidia; order Chitinophagales; family Chitinophagaceae; genus Ferruginibacter; species Ferruginibacter pinensis_F. Next base: position 4,955 of record CALQKL020000126.1, on the reverse strand, counting down.
AAAGAGTTTTACGATTATCAAAAAGACCCATTAGAGAAAGTAAATCTGGTTGATGACGCATCGTACAAAAAAGCAGTAAAAGAAGTACACGAAAAAATGTTGGAATATTTCAAATCACAACAAAAAAAATAATTTTTTTTCTCTTAAAATATCATGCGCTTTCCTATTAAATCAACTTTATCAATTTTATTGATGTTGTTCGTGTTTCAATTTTCTGACGCACAGACATCAACATTGGTTTCTGTTGGTTCAAATGGAAAACTTGTTTACACTGCGGATAGTAAAGGAAACAAAGTGCCTGATTTTAGTGGCGTCGGTTATTTAAATAGTGAGTCGCCGATTCCTACAGTTGGTGTTGTACTTACGGTAAATCCAGTTATTGGCGACAACTTATCTAATGTTCAGAATGCGATTAATCAATTAGCCACATTGCCTTTAGATGCTAATGGGTTTAGAGGTACAATCCTTTTTAAAGCAGGCAAATATTTGATTAGCGACACAATCAAAATTAATGCAAGTGGAATTGTATTAAGAGGAGAGGGGAAAGATAGTACAACAGGAACCCATTTCGTTTGCACCAGAACTGCTCCTATAAGTTTATTTTATTTTTCGGGTAATTCTGGTACTGATTTAAGTTACACTTCAAGGAAGGTGATTACTGATGCCTATGTTCCATTTGGAACCAATCAAGTTACAGTAGCCTCAGGACATACATTTGTAACAGGCGATAAAGTAATGTTACATAGAATTCCAAAACAATCATGGATAGATTTATTAACGATGGCTCAATGGGGCTGGACTTATGCCGCTTACGATGTTTACGTAGAAAGAAAAGTTTCTGCGGTTAGTGGAAATGTGATTACCCTAGATGCGCCGATTGTTGATCATATTGATACCACTTATGCAACTGGGGAATTGTTTCGATATGCATCAAATAGAATAGAAAAATGCGGAATTGAAAATATGTGCATTTCTTCAACCTATGCTTCTGAAACAGATGAAAACCATGGTTGGGAAGCGGTTACTTTTTATAACATCATCAATGGTTGGGCGAAAGATTTAGATGTATATTACTTTGCTTATTCTGCAGTGCATGTGTTGGATGGTGCTGCATGGATTACGGTTCAAAATTGCAGAAACTTCGATCCTAAGTCAATCATTGATGGCGGAAGACGCTACTCATTTAATGTTGATGGTCAAAGAAGTTTGGTACAAAATTGTTTTACACGCAATGGTCGACATGATTATGTAAATGGCAGCAGGTCCAATGGTCCTGTGGTTTTTTATAATTGTACGGCTACAAATCAATACAACGATATTGGCCCCCATCATCGTTGGTCGACAGGAATTTTATACGATAATATTTTTGCCATAAATGGAAGAATTGATGTTCAAAATCGTACCAGTTCGGGTACTGGTCATGGTTGGGCTGGTGCACAAATTATGTTTTGGAATTGCGAAGGAGATAGAATGGTTATTCAAGATCCACAAGGCGATAACAGAAACTGGGCAATTGGTTGTGTGTTTAACCAAATTACCAATGTAGGCGATATGACCACAGAGCCATTGGGCATTGTAGAATCAAGCGGTACGCATATTGCCGCTATCCCAAGTTTGTTTATGAAACAATTGACTGAAAGATTGGAACCGTTAAGACAAACGCAAACCATTTCATTTCCTGCATTTTCAACCAAACGATATAATGATAGTGATTTCGTTTCCAATGCCACCGCGAGTTCAGGACTAGCGGTTACGCTTACCAGCTCTAACACAAGCGTGGCTACAATTGTAAATGGATTAATTCATATTGTAGGTGTTGGTGTTTCCACAATTACAGCTGCTCAGGCAGGTGATAATTATTATGCTGCAGCAACAAGTGTAAGTCAAACACTTACCGTCAGTAAAGCCAATCAAACTATAGCTTTTTCTGCTCTCCCATCAAAAAACTATGGAGCTAATGATTTTTCACCCGGTGCAACTGCTTCCTCTGGATTGAGTGTTTCTTACAGCAGCAGCAATACTTCCGTTGCAACCATCGTCAGCAGTAAAATTCATATCGTTGGTGTTGGCTCTTCAAATATTACAGCATCTCAATCTGGAAATACTTTGTATAATGCGGCAACCAGTGTGGTGAAATCATTGACAGTAAGTAAGTCTAGTCAAACAATTACCTTTCCAAATATTCCAACAAAAACTAATGGCATTGCAGATTTTAGTCCAGGGGCTACTTCTAATTCTGGCTTAGCCGTAACATACACAAGTTCCAACGCTGCAGTAGCAACAATCGTTAATAATAATATCCATATTGTTGGACAGGGTACTTCAACCATAACGGCATCTCAATCTGGGAATGCGCTATATAATGCAGCACCCAATCAAACCCAAACATTAACGGTTACAGGGCTTTCTCAAACAATAACATTCCCCCCTTTACCAAACAAGGTTTTAGGAGATGTGGATTTTTCTCCAGGCGCAACAGCATCTTCAGGATTAGCCGTTACATATTCCAGTTCAAATACAGCAGTGGCAACCATTGTAGGAAATAATTTGCATATTGTAAGTGCAGGAACTGCAGTCATTACAGCAAGTCAAAATGGGAATAGCACGTATAGTCCAGCCGTTAGTGTTAGTCAGAATCTTAATGTAATTAACTCGCTAACTTATGTACCAAATTCAACAACCGTTTTGTCCGGCACTATTCAAACCGGAATATTTGGAAATCTAACAACAAACAATTCAAGTTATTTTGTGGTAAATTCTACCAATCAAAATGTTCGAAAAACCGATTGGTATGGCACTGTAAAAATTTCTCAGCCACCTTCATCTGTTAGTCAGTTCACATTAAATTATGATGGAAATAATTCATTGTCAAACACACAGATTTTGTACCTCTATAATTTTTTAACATCAAGTTGGGCTCAAATAGATAGTCGAAATGTTTCATCCACGGATGCTACTATTTCATACACTTCAACTACGCCTTTAATGTATATTTCAAACACAGGCGAAATCAGGGCTAGAGTATATGCATCTGGCGCAACAGCTGATTTCAAAAGCTATGGAGATTGGATGCAGGTTATTGTTCAAACTACAAGCTTAGGGCAGTCGTATAATGGATGCGAATGTTTAATAAACAATAATTCCGTTGGTAGAAATCAAAACAATGTAAATACTTTAGGGACTTCAGTTTTGTACCCTGGAGAAACGAATTTAGAATCTGCATTAGAATACACCTTGAAAAACGCATCGATGGTATCTATTTGTTTGTTAAATGAGGAAGGCAAAAAAATAAAGACGCTTTGTAAAAATAAATTTAAAAAGGCAGGTGTAATTCGTGAAAAAATTTCTTTGAATGGGATATTAAATGGAAATTACTCCATTCAAATAAATGTGGAATCCGCATCAAGAATATTGCCATTGATTATTAGAAAATAAAAACCATAAAATATTTTATTAAACAAAAGAAAAAAAACAAAAAGTTATGTCAAAAAAAGTAGTTACTATGGGAGAAATCATGCTCCGTTTATCAACTCCAGATTTCAAAAGATTTGTACAAGCAGATACATTCGATATCACTTATGGTGGTGGCGAAGCTAATGTAGCAGCAGCATTGTGTAATTATGGATTAAACGGAACATTTGTAACTAAAGTACCCGCAAATCCAATCGGACAATCAGCAATTAATCATTTGCGTCGTTATGGAGTGGACACGCAACATATTGCTAGAGGCGGAGATCGTTTGGGTATTTATTTTTTAGAAACAGGAGCTTCAATGCGCGCATCTCAAGTAGTGTATGATAGAGCAGGAGCTTCTATTGCAGATGTGGATGCAAGTGAATTTGATTTTGATAAAATATTTGAAGGCGCAGATTGGTTTCATACAACAGGAATTACACCAGCATTAAGTGATAAAGCTGCTGCATTAACAGAAGCTGCTTTAAAAGCTGCAAAAGCAAAAGGCATTACTACTAGTATCGATTTGAACTACAGAAAAAAATTATGGAGTAAAGAAAAAGCTAGAGAGGTAATGAGCAAGTTGTGTCAATATGTAGATGTATGTATTGGTAACGAAGAAGACGCTGATACTACATTAGGCTTTAAAGCAAAAGATACTGACGTTACAAAAGGCGAATTAAATTTGGATGGTTTCAAAGATGTATTTCATCAAATGAAAGAAAAATTCGGATTTAAATTTATTGCATCTTCTTTAAGAGAAAGCCATAGTGCAAGTGATAATGGATGGAGTGCATTGGTGTATGATGGAAACGAATTTTATCATACCAAACAATACAATGTTCGTATCGTAGATCGCGTAGGAAGTGGAGATAGTTTTGCAAGTGGGTTGATTTATGGTTTAGTAACAGGAATGCCAATGGCTGATGCTGCTGAATTTGGTGTTGCTGCAAGTGCAATAAAACATACCATTCCAGGCGATTTAAACCATGCAACATTAGCAGAGGTAAAAGATTTAGTAAAAGGAGACGGAAGCGGAAGGGTTCAGAGATAAGAACAGGATGCAGGGTTATGGATAATTAGATGCAGGATTCTGTTTGTCTTAATATTCCAACCCCAAACCCCAAACACCAAACAACAAACAAAAAACACCAAACATGATAATAGATACAATAAAAAACGCACACAAATATTTCGGCGTACATCCTTTGATGGAACGTGCATTTCAATACATTAATGAAAATGATTTAATGCAAATTGAAGTGGGTAAATCAGTCATTGCTGAAGGGTTGAAAGCCATCATCAGCAATAGTCCTGGTAAATCAGCAGAAGCAAGTTTATCTAAGTTTGAATGTCACAACAAAAACATTGACATACAACTTTGTATTCATGGAAATGAAACCATTGGATGGAAGCCACGTGAAAAATGTGTTTCACCAAATGGCGAATACAATGAAGAAAAAGATGTGCTTTTCTATAACGACAAGCCAGATACATTTTTT
>CALQKL020000125.1 GCA_943331145.2 Chitinophaga pinensis | reverse complement strand
TTTGGATAAATAAACATATTGCTCGTAGCAGAATCTCCAACGATTAATGTATTCGAAATATTATTACACTCAGATAATGCCTTTGCTGTATAGCTTCCCCTACCATCAAAATCAACTGTCAATGAATTACCTGTTACTCCAGAAATTAAATTTCCATTTTTAAACCAATTAAATGAAGTACTTGCTGGGATTGAACTTGCTGTTAATGTTGTAGAAAGCCCAGGGAATAGATTTTTATACGGTGATGCTTGAATGGTTACGATTGGTGATGCAGAAATGTTTAATGTAGCTGTTGTGCTAACGTTTCCGCATGGGTTCGCAGATACAATTACCCTATAAATGTTATTGTTCATACTATTCGTAATTGCAGATAACAATAGTGTATTATTTGTAGCGCCACTTATGTTCGTATAGCTAGCGCCGTTATCTGTACTAACTTGCCATTGATATTGCACATTTGTTCCTTCTGCTGAAATTCTAAAGGAAGCATCTGAACCAGCACATCCTGAAAAATCAGAAGGGTTGCTCAAAATATTTGCTTGAGGCAAAACCGTTAAAACTGCCGAATTTGTTGATATTGAAGTCGCCGAACAACTCGTTGACAATTTCACACGATATTGATTGTTATTCATGGATGCTGTAACATTTGCAATATTTAAATTTGAAGAAGTCGCTCCAGAAATATCATTGAATGTTGTTCCTCCATCAGTACTCATTTGCCATTGATAACTTAAATCTGGACCTGTTGCTACTGCGCTAAAAGAAGCGGTATTTCCTGGACAAGCAGATTGGTTAGCGGGGTTTGAAACAATTGACGCTTGAGCATTAACCGTTAAAGTCGCAGCAGGTGATAAAACTGAAGCAGAACAAGTATTTGACAATAAAACCCTAATTAAATAATTGTTCATATTTATTCCAACATTATTGATCGTTATGCTGGCTGCAGTAGCGCCTGAAATATCATTGAATGTTATCCCTCCATCAGAACTCATCTGCCATTGATATTGTACATTATCACCTGTTGCTTCTATACCAAATACGGCAGCATTTCCTACACAAGCAGTTGTATTTGATGGCGCAGTTAATATTGAAGGCAAACTGGTTACATTTAATATTGCCGTTGCTGAATTTAATCCAACAGGACTACAACTAAATACCACTGCTCTGTATAAATTATTATTTAAAGAAGGAGAAACACTGTTCAATTGGTAAGATGCATTTGTTGCTCCCGTAATATTTGTAAAGCTTATCCCTCCATCTGTACTTACTTGCCATTGGTAGCTAACATTGTTTCCTACTGTTGTTACAGCAAAATTAATATTAGTGCCTTCGCAAATGGTTTGGCTTATTGGCTGACTAGTAATTGTTGCAGGTTCGCTCACCAATAATGTAGCTGATGTTGAAGTAACATTTGACGCACAGTTATTGCTGATTTTTACTCGGTATTTATTATTATTAAACACATTGGTTATTCCACTCAACAATAAACTACTTGTTGTTGCGCCAGAAATATCATTGAATGTAATACCGCCATCTGTGCTTACTTGCCATTGATATACCAATTCACTTCCTGAAGCAACAACTGTAATTGAAGCATTTCCGCCACTACATGCATTAACATTGTTTGGTTGTGTAGCAATGGTTGCTAAATTACTTACGGTTAATGTTGCCGGATTTGAAATGACCGGTAGAGTACTGCAACTTGAAATAACTACACGATATTTATTACCGTTTTGAGCTGCAGTAGCATTACTTAACGTGTACGCATTTCCGGTAGCTCCTGTAATATCCGTGAAAGTAACACCACCATCTGTACTCACTTGCCATTGATACGTATTTGGATTTCCATTTGCTACTACACTGAAATTGGCATTAGTTCCAACACATGCAGTAACACCAGTTGGTTGATTCACAATTTCTGCTGGCAATCCAACATGTAAAATTGCGATTGTAGATGTAGCTGTAGAAGGACAAGCATTGCTTATTTGTACACGATATCTGTAATTTTCCATGCTACTTGTAACTGCGTTTAATACAAGCGATGAAGTTGTGGCTCCTGAAATATCTGTAAAATTAATTCCGCCATCTGTACTTATTTGCCATTGATAAACAGGAGAAGTTCCATTTGCAACTACACTGAAATTAACTGGAGCACCATCACATGCTGTAATGTTATTTGGTTGTGCGTTTACAGCTACGTTAGTACAGGTAACTGTTTGTACAATTTTTGTAACTGTATCTGAATAATTTACACGTGTACTGGTTCCATCAAACAAACTAGATCGAATATTAACAACAGGTTCTTGTTTCAACAATACATCATCTACAAACCAACCGTTTCCACCAACTGTTGAATTAGATCCAAATCTAAACCTTAATTTTACAGATTGACTAGCATAACTGCTAAGGTTAATCGAACTTTTTATAAATCCTCCCGAATTTCCAGACCAAGCATTTCTATTTGCCAAAGGATTTGCGCCGGTAGTACCAAGCACGCTATTATAATATCCGTTTGTTATTTTGTTGGTTAAATCAAGCCAAGTAGTGCCATTGTTTGTTGATATTTCTACCAATCCACCATCTGTTTTTGATTGTGTATTAAATGAATGATTAAAGCTAAAAGATGCTGTTCCATTTCCCAAAGGAATGGCGTTTGTTGTTTCTAATTTTTGATCTGAGGTTGTTGCCGAATTATTTGTAAACAATGCATTTGGTGCACTCTGACTTTGAACGTTAGAAACTGTCCAAGTGTTTGCCGTTGTTGAACTTGCTGTTAATGTTGCAGGTATTGAGGTGCTCGCTATTTGCTCATCTAATAAAGTAACTGGGGTGAAATAACTACCCGAATTTACAGAAACAACATATGAAAATGATTGAGTTTGTGCTGTAGCAAAACCAACAGGGAAACTAACAACCCTAGTTGCTGCATCATAAGTTCCACCAGATACATAAGTAACATTTGTAGGAAGTGTATCCCTTAAAACGTAACCTGTTAAAGGACTACAGCTGCTCACTACACTTGTATAGGTTATGCTTTGCCCTTCAAGCGCTTCGCTGATACTTTGCGTTTTAGATAATTTTATAAACGGCGTATAATCTGCCACTTGATCTGTAACACTTCCTGAAGAACCTTGTGTAGCTTTTTCGCCCATACCTCTTCTTCTAAATGCTTCCTTAATTGGACAAGTATGAACGCCGCCATATAGAATAGAATCCGCTTTTAAAATGGCATTTCTTCCATCAATAAAACCTGGACTGCAAGGTTGAATTTTCATGCCTTCTGTTACCAGTTTCATTGCAATGTTATTTCCTCCTGAAGAATTTACATCATAAATATTGGGATTAATAACTCCTGTTTGATTTATAATATTCCATGTCATGTCCCAAATTGTAGCACACCAAATTTCACCAAGATCATGCACTTCAGTTGGTATAGTTGATGCATACACCTTGTTGTTGATGTCAAACTCTGTACAATATTGTTGCGATCTAATGCCAACTTGACTTGGCGTTTGTCCTACTACATAATTACCAATTCCTCTTGGATATGAACCCGTATTTAAATTAGCAGTCGCCCAATCTTGTGTAAGCATCAATCCATAGTAATCGCTCCAACCTTCACCCATTTGCTCTGCGTTGTTTAAGCAAGAAGAATTTGCTGCGCCGCCAGTTAAACGTATGCTTAACCCATGTGCATGTTCATGACAAACAACGCCGTTATCAACATCGCCATCAATACTAGGACCAACAGCCAACGTAACATTTAAATTATTTGCTAATTGATTTTTAAATGTAAGTCCGTCATTTAAAGTAACCATTACCGCTGGAATTGTAATCGTATTGTCTGTTCCGCCCATTGTAATTGGCGCACCTTGTATGTTATTTACCATGATTACCCCAATTGCACCTGCATCTTGAGCGTTTTTAACTTTGATTGTGAAATTGCAATTCCCTCTATCTATTAATGCAATTTTACCTAATACTGTATTTGCGGGAACACCCAAACAACCTTCGTGTGTTGTTCCTGCTGCATTATCATTGTAATACACTACTTGTCCAGTACGCGGGCCAACATTAATTAATTTATTTGCTGTACTGAAATTACTTTCTATTGCTTGATATTGACCAGCAATTGATGCAGGCGTATTTACTTTCAATGATGGAATTGAATTCCACAAATACATTTGCATTCTTCCACTCGCCCCATCAGCAGGTGCGGAAAAATTTGCATTATTTGTCCCACTTCCATCTTGCGCATCAGCTAGTACATAGTCGTTTCCTGCTCCGCCACGCCCCTGATTATTAGATTGGAAATTACCAGACACTTCATCAAATCCATATTGATAAAGCACATCGTGAAATATGTTGTTCCAATAAAATAGATTGGTGATGTTAAACGACTGATTTGATACACTAATATTTGTTGATGGAGACAATGTAAAGTCTGGTACAAAATCAAAACTCAACGGATCAGATGAAGTGGTTGATGTTGCTGGATTTCCGGCTGTATTACTACCACTATTATCTTCTCTTGCCCAAACATTATTTCCACGTGTATAGTTATAATCTGCGGTGCCAGTACTGTGCCATTTTAAACTTGTTGCATTTCCGGGTGCAGCAGTCCATGGATTTGTTACCAATTGAGGTGATCCTCCATTATGTATTGGACTTTCTGCCGGGTATTTAATAACCCGATAAGTTGCACTATTAACAATGGCTGGACTTGAATTTAAAAATTCATTTAGCCCAAAAATAGGCATGTCTAATTGAGTCGCTTTATTTTGTTTATTTGAGCAAATAAAATTAGTACGTTCCCAAAGTTTGCGACCTTCTGTTTTGTTAGATTCCCAATCACAAAAAACCGTAAGATTGTTTTTATTGATGATTTTGTTTTCATGCGCATCAACTCTAATCATCCAATAATCTGAAGTATTTTTTGGAACTAAATAAATCTGCCATGCTAATTTAACTTCATTTGCATCATTTAAAGGAACCCATAATAATTCCGCTGTGATATTTTCTGTTGCAATATTAGCTTTGCCGAAATTGTATTTTCTTCCAGGTATAACTGTAGTAGCATTAAGTGTTGACGGAATTAAAATATGATGGGCTTTAAGTGCAGTTATCAATGCATCACTCGGTGTAACCGTTGGAAATACGCGTATTTGCTTTGTTAAAGCTTCAATATTTTCAATGCGAAAACCTTCATTAGAAACGAGGGCCTCATCTTTAAACACAATTGTCTTTAATTGATTAAATATTGGGAGTCCATTATGCGATTGTTGTAAATAAATAAAAGTCAAGCCGGAAGAATGACTTTTATACGCATTGGTAATGATTGAATTTTCAATATCTAATTTCGACAACCCAATACTTTCTTTATTTTTTTCCAGCAAATTAAACACTGTTTGTTTATTCAACTCCTGTGCATTCACAAAAAAACTTGTTAATAGCGCAATTACAACCAATAACTTTTTCATTAATTTAAATCATTTAGGATAATAAAATCTAATTCTTATTTTGTTTTTATGTCACAAAAAAAGTAAATGAGGCGTAAGTTATACTTTATTTTAATTCGAATATTTTTGAATAAACTTATATTTAAAAAAATCTTTTTAAGTTGATTACTAACCTCATATTCCTGAGTTTCATTTTGTAAAATCAGGCCTTTTTATAAAATAAGAAACCCTGCAGTTTTGTCTGTTTGATATATTTTTACTTTTTCTTGTTTCTTTTTTTGTCATTCATCTCTTCAGCCCTACCTTTGCAACCGATTTTAAAAGGTGTTGTTTCATTTGATTCAACATGCTTAGTATTCAATTTAATATTCAATTTTAATATTATGGTAGAAATCAAACCAGATGAAATTTCGGCGATACTTCGCCAGCAGTTAAGCAACTTTAATGTTGGAGCCAGCTTAGAAGAAGTAGGTACTGTACTTCAAATCGGAGACGGTATTGCACGTATTTACGGACTAAATAATGTTCGTTCGGGTGAATTGGTGGAATTTGATAACGGCGTTAAAGCAATTGCCTTAAACCTTGAAGAAGACAATGTAGGTGTGGTATTGATGGGGGATAGCGGCGAAATTAAAGAAGGCGACAAAGTAAAACGTACAGGTCAAATCGCATCTATTAAAGTAGGTGAAGGAATGAGCGGTCGTGTAATCAATACTTTGGGAGAACCAATTGATGGAAAAGGACCACTTAAAGGCGAATTATATGAAATGCCATTGGAGCGTAAAGCACCAGGGGTAATTTTCAGAGAGCCAGTTAAAGAACCTTTACAAACAGGTATCAAAGCGATTGATGCGATGATTCCAGTTGGTCGTGGACAACGTGAGTTGATCATTGGCGATCGTCAAACAGGTAAAACTGCCATTGCTATTGATACCATCATCAATCAAAAAGAATTTTATAAAGCAGGAAAGCCTGTTTATTGTATTTATGTAGCCATCGGACAAAAAGCGTCTACCATTGCTGGTATCATGAAAACTTTGGAAGAAAACGATGCAATGGCATATACTACTATTGTTTCG
>CALQKL020000124.1 GCA_943331145.2 Chitinophaga pinensis | reverse complement strand
TGCAGAATTGGGTTTGCTTATTATTCAAATCCTTATAAAGATTTGGCATTCAAAGCAAATAATATGCGATTAAGTGGAGGAATAGGATATCGAAACAATGGATATTTCATCGATTTAACATATGTACATTCAGTAAAAAAAGATGTAGACCTACCCTATCGTTTATCCGATCGTGCAAATACATTTGCGAACACAACCCAAACCCTTGGAAATATTTACGCCACATTTGGTTTGAAATTTTAATTCAATCAAATTTTAGATAATATTTTTTTAAAATCGGGTTCAACCCAAGTTGTAGATTCATCCTTTTTAAACCAAGTCATTTGACGCTTTGCGTAATGTCGACTGTTTTGTTTGATTAAATTCACTGCTTCATCCAAAGATTGATTGCCATTAATAAAATCAAAAAGCTCGGTATAACCAACGGTTTGAAGTGCATTCAACTTACTATTTGGCATAAGCGATTCAACTTCATTCAATAACCCGGATTGCATCATCAAGTCAACACGTAAATTAATCCTGTCGTACAATTCGGGGCGAGGTAATTCCAAACCAAATTTTACTATATTAAAATTTCTGATTTTTTTTTGTTGAGATTGAAAAGATAAAATGGACTTTCCGGTTGATTCAATTACTTCGAGCGCACGCATCATGCGTTGTGGATTTTTCATTTCTCCTGATTTTGCAAACTCGGCATCTTTTTGAATTAATGATTCTGTAAGCCAATCTATGCCCAACATTTCGTATTGTTGAATAATAGCATTTCTAATTTCAGGAGTAACGGGTGGAATGGGATCAAATCCCGAACAAAAAGCTTTGATATAAAGGCCAGTTCCTCCAACTAAAACTGCTATATCATTATTTTGAAAAATAGTATCAATATTATCTAACGCATATTTTTCAAAGTCAACAGCCGTAATAGATTCATGAATGGAATGAGTGCTGATGAAATGATGTTTAACTTTTAATAAATCTGATTCATCAGGTTTTGCAACACCAATATTTAGTTCTTTATAACATTGCCTACTATCAGCAGATATGATTTCTGTGCCAAAATGCGATGCAATATCAACAGCAACTGACGTTTTACCAACAGCTGTAGGTCCAGAAATAACAATGCATGTTTTTTGCATAAACGAAGTTGAAAAAATCGAGATTTGAAAAAATCTAAGTTTTTTTGAGTTATAAAATTAAACTTTCCAAATAGGATTTAAAGGAAAATTTAAATGTCATTAAAATCATTTAACTAAAATAGTTCAAATCAACATCATTGATTTTTGAATTTCTACGTATTTAATGTAAAAAATAAAACCAAACATAAGTATATTTGTCACTACTTAAATAACACTTATGCAATTTAAAAAAATCAACACGATTACAGGATGGGCGGTATGTATCGTTGCCTGTGCCGTTTATTTAATGACAATGGAAGCATCTGGCAGTCTTTGGGATTGTGGCGAATTTGCTTCAAGCGCCTATAAACTTCAAATTCCGCATCCACCTGGGGCGCCTTTGTTTGTATTATTAGGACGTTTATTTATGATTCCTTTCGACCCTCAACATGCAGCTACTGGAATTAACACCATGAGTGCGTTGGCCAGTGGTTTTACCATATTGTTTTTATTTTGGTCAATTACGCATTTCGCTAAAAAAATTGTGCAGAAAGACGGTACTGAAATGGACAACGGTAAAATTATCGCAGTTATGTCTGCTGGTATCGTTGGTGCACTTGCATATACTTTCTCTGATTCATTTTGGTACAGTGCTGTAGAAGGAGAAGTATATGCGCTTTCTTCTTTCTTTACCGCTATCGTTTTCTGGGCTATGTTGAAATGGGAACAAGCAGTTACTGACGAACAAGCTGAAGGCATTAAAGGTCATTTTACAAAAGCAGATCGTTGGATTATTCTTATATTCTATCTAATGGGGCTTTCCATTGGCGTGCATTTATTGAACTTATTAACCATTCCTGCAATCGTAGTCATTTATTATTTCAAAAGATACAAAGCAACCACTTGGGGAACTGTCGGTGCTTTTTTATTAGGTTGTGTGATAACTGGCGTTGTTCAAAAAGCAGTTATTCAATGGAGCATTTCTGGTGCTGGAAATATGGACATCATGTTTGTAAACAATTTCGGACTACCTTATTTTAGTGGATTTGCATTCTTCTTTGTTTTGCTTGCAGGCTTAATCTTCTTCGGATTAAGAATAGCAGTTAAAAACAATTGGAACTTTTTAAGACTTGGATTATGGTCTTTTACATTTATGATTTTGGGTTATTCAACATATTTTACAACATTGGTAAGAAGTAATGCAGACCCAAGTGTAGATATGTTTAATGTAGACAATCCGGTGAGTTTGGTTGGATATGTAAGTCGTGAGCAATATGGAGATTGGCCAATTCTTTATGGACAAGATTATACCGCTCAAATCATTGATGCAAAAACTACAGAAACGTACATAAAATCGAATGGCAAATATGAGAAAAACGGCAGAAAAGTAGAATACGTTTACGCTCCGGAAGACAAGCACATCTTGCCTAGAATGTGGGATCAAAGCAACGATCAAGGACATGCAGATTATTACACTTCTTGGATAAATTCAGTTAGCCCAGACGATCCAATTGAAAAAGGACAAGATGGTTCTTGGAATAGAAAACCAACCATGTCTGAAAATATTGGCTTCTTTATGAGTTATCAATTAAATTGGATGTACTTCCGATATTTCATGTGGAATTTTGCAGGAAAACAAGATGATGTTCAAGGTACAAACATGGGAAATGTTAGAGATGGAAACTGGAAAACAGGCATTTCATTCTATGATGAAGCGCGTTTAGGCAATCAAAAGTCATTACCAGATACATTGAAAAATAATAAAGCCAACAATAATTTGTATATGCTGCCTTTTATTTTAGGAATCTTGGGCATCATTTATCAAGTTAAAAAAGATAAGAATGATGCACTTGTAAACACGCTTCTTTTCTTCTTCACGGGGTTAGCTATTATTTTGTACTTAAACCAAGCCGGAAATCAGCCACGTGAACGTGATTATGCGTTTGTAGGCTCTTTCTACGCGTTTTCAATTTGGATTGGTTTGGGCGTTTTGTTTGTAAGAGAACTTTTGATTGCGCCATTAAAAAACACGCAAATGGCGAGTATGCTTTCTGGAGCAGTTTGTATTTTAGCTGTACCTATTTTAATGGCTAGTCAAGAATGGGATGACCATGATAGAAGTCAAAAAACAATTGCAAGTGATTTAGCAAAAAACTATTTAGAAAGTTGTGCGCCAAATGCCATCCTCATCTCTTTTGGTGATAATGACACTTACCCACTTTGGTATGCGCAGGAAGTAGAAGGCGTTAGAAAAGACGTGCGTGTAATCAACAGTAGTTTATTGGGTACAGATTGGTACATTAATCAATTGCGTTATAAAGTAAACGAAAGTGATCCAATAGATGCCATTTGGACGGCAGATCAAATTGAAGGATCTAAAAGAGATGTACTACATTTTGCTTCTGCAGGTTCAGGAATCGACCCTAATCAATCTATGGATTTATATACCATGATGAAAGATTACGCAGGATCTGACGATGAAAATAAAGTTGAAATTACCAATGGTGGCGACGCTATGAATATTTTCCCAAGTCAGAATGTATTTATCCCTGTTGATTCACAATTGGTGTACCAAAATGGAACTGTAAATAAAAGCGATAAAATTGTAAGTAAAGTTTCATTCAAAATCAATAAAAATTACATCTATAAAAATGATGCTGCTATTTTAAATATCATTGCTGCAAACAAATGGAAACGTCCAATTTATTTCACATCGCCTTATGGAGAATTGGGATTTGAAAATTATTTACGTCAAGATGGAATGACTTATCGTTTAGTACCCATTGACAATGGTGGAACTGGTACACAAGCCAATGCAGATTGGGTTATGGACAAAATGCTAAACAAATTTTCATTCAGTAAAGCACCTAAAGGATCTGTTTATTATGATGAAGAAAATCGCCGACATCTGAACAGTATCCGTTTGGCATACGCTCAAGCTGCAAGTTCTTTGGCTGATCAAAATAGAAAAGAAGATGCGATTAAATTATTGCACAAATGCGATTCAATGCTTGGACAAGATGTTCATCCTTATGCAATGCCTGGTCGTTACCAACAACACAATCAAATTTCAATGCAAATGCTATATGCATGTTACAAAGCAGACGAAATAACTTTGGCTGACAAAATCAGCAAGTTGCTTAAAAAAGATATGGAACAACAAGCATCTTACTATCGTTCATTACCAGAAAACAAACGCGAAAGTTTGGGTCAAGAAATTGATCGTAACGAAAATATGCTAAAAGGAATTAGTCAGTTGAAAGAGCAATTTAAAATGATGAATCAACTACAAAATATTCCACCAACTAAAAATATAGCGCCTACAGATACAGCGAAACCATAAAGAATATTTTAACTCATAATAAAAAGCCTTACAGAAATGTGAGGCTTTTTTTGTTACTAAAGAAACTTAAGTGCTTTATATTTTACATTAGCTTTTTGTAATCTAAACCATAAAAACTAAAAATGAAATTACAATTGGTATTATTAAGAAATGAATCAACTTAAAATATTGTAACCCTATCGTAATCTACAAAACACTAAAAGCAAAAATATGAACTTAGAAAAATCGCCATACGATCAACTCATTATTCAAATTGGTAGTTTATTGAATAACGGCAGACAAAAAGCACTTCAGTCTGTTAATACCATTTTGGTACAAACTTATTGGCATATAGGGCAATATATTGTTGAGTTTGAGCAAAAGGGAAATGATCGGGCAGAATATGGTTCTCAGCTTTTTGAAAGGCTTTCAAAAGACTTGACATTAATGTATGGCAAAGGATTTGGACGATCTAACTTGCTGTATATGCGCAAGTTATACAATTGTTTCCCAATAAGTGGGACACTGTCCCACATATTGACATGGAGTCATTATTACGAAATTTTAAAAGCTGATAACCCTTTGGAAATTGGTTTTTATTTTAAACAATGTGAGCATGAACGTTGGAGCGTACGCGAGTTGAAACGTCAAATGAAAAGCTCGTTGTTTGAGCGTTTGGCATTGAGCAAAGACAAAGAAGGTATATTGAAACTCTCAAAAGAAGGGCATATAATAGAAACCATGGAGGATTTATTGAAAGACCCATTTGTATTGGAATTTTTAAATATCCCAGAACAAAACCAATATTTAGAAAGCGACATTGAAAAGAAGATCATCTCTAATCTACAGCAATTTATTATGGAAATTGGAAAAGGATTTGCTTTTATCGGTAGACAATATCGAATGAGTATTGGAGGAAAACATTTTCATTTAGACTTGCTATTCTATCATCGAATATTGAAATGTTTTGTATTGGTAGATTTAAAACGTGGCGAAATCGATCATTTGGATGTTGGACAAATGAATCTCTACCTCAACTATTTCAAAAAAGAAGAGTCATCTGAAGGCGATAACGAACCCATTGGAATAATTCTTGGAACAAAAGAAAACCATATTTTAGTAGAATATGCTATAGATAGTATTACAAATAAAGTTCTTTTGAGTAAATATCAATTGTATTTACCAGATAAAAAGATGTTGCAAAATGCCTTGGAAAAAGTTTTGGGAAATTAACCCAAAAAGTAAAAGTCTTGCAATTAATCCTCAATACGTTTTTAATCATTTTATTTAAACTTTAAACACCGCAATTTGTTGTTTATATTGTGTACGTTTAAAACACTACTTAAATAAAAAAATGCGCAGTTTTTATTTCTCAAAATACGACCCTCGAATAAATGAAAAAAGCAGTTTTGAAAAGCTGTTTGATTTATTTACTCAGTTGCTTACCTACACCAATGGCGATTATAATGAAGCAATCCAATGGCTTACAGAACTCGATAAGGAGTACAAATTAACAGACGACGAATATGGCATTGGTGATTTCATTGAAGATTTGAAAGCGAAAGGCTATATCGACAATAATAATCCAGATGGCAAAATAAAAATCACATCTAAAACAGAGCAAAGCATTAGAAAGAAAAGTTTGGATGAAATTTTCGGTAAAATAAAAAAATCGAAGCAAGGAAATCATCAAACCTATAAAGCTGGAATTGGCGATGAATTAAATCCAGAAACACGGCCATTTCAATTTGGCGATACGATGGAGCAAATTGATTTTACTGCATCCATTCGAAATGCACAAGTAAATCATGGCATTGATGGTTTTAGAATGCATGAAGATGATTTGGAAATTAGAGAGACAGATTTTAAAGCGCAAACTTCTACGGTATTGATGATAGATATTTCGCATTCGATGATATTGTATGGCGAGGATAGAATTACGCCTGCTAAAAAAGTAGCCATGGCATTGAGTGAATTGATTAAAACAAAATACCCAAAAGACACGCTTGACATTTTGGTATTTGGCAACGATGCATGGACAATCGAAATCAAAGACCTCCCCTATTTAGAAGTTGGTCCATACCACACCAATACTGTTGCTGGGCTTGAGCTTGCCATGGAATTATTAAGAAAAAGACGCAATCCAAACAAGCAAATATTTATGATAACGGATGGCAAACCTACATGTTTAAAAC
>CALQKL020000123.1 GCA_943331145.2 Chitinophaga pinensis | reverse complement strand
TCACTACTAGCTTTCTGAGCAGTTGCAGTTCTTAAAGCACTCAATAATTGAGCATCTTTTGGGTTGTTGCTTAATGATTTTATCATTCCTTCTAAGCTAACATCCATAGTTACACTCATACCTCCTTGTAAATCCAAACCAAGATTCAACTCGTTTTCTTTACATTTTTGGTAAGTAGCGCCTAAGTAAATTTCTTTATCTTTTGTACTATCTAAAATCTTTTGTGTTTTTATTTTTACCAAAGCTTCTCTTTCCTCTGGCGACAACCCTTTTGATTGCTTTTTTACTAATTTTTCAGCTTGTGCTTTTACAGTGCTTTCGTAGTTACGTACAGCAAATGTGTAAGAAAGCTCCCAAAGAGAGATAATCACTAATGCGATGGTAAAAAACCATACTAACCCTTTCAGTTTCATGTTTGTCTTTTTTATTTCACGAATAAAAAACATTAAAAAAACAATCCTTTTCTACTTGAAAGGATTTAATCTTTAAAATATTAATTAAAGGTGTCGTTATTTACAATAATCCCTAAATTAACTTAGGTGTGCAAATATAGGGGAAAAAGATTTTTATTAAAAGTGAAGTATCGTTTTAATTTTTATGGATTTCAGGCTAATATGATTAAATAAAACCATCCATGCTAAAAATCGAAAAAATTGAACTGCAAAAAATAAGAGTGTTCTTTAAAAATTTCTATAAATTTGATTTTATTTTCAGAAATTATTTCCAAAGGGACAAATTGGCCTTGCTAATTTCAATATTTTCTAAAAAACGACTTTTGTCCCAAAACAATTAAACATCATTTTTGCTTATGCATTTTTCTTCATTACTTGATCGATTTAAAGAACCCGAAACGTTGAAAATGGCTAAAATGGGGAGGGCTTTAAGGGCTCAAGGATTTGATATAACTGATTTAAGTTTGGGCGAACCAGATTTTGATACCCCGCAACATATTAAAGATGCAGCCAAAAAAGCCATTGACGACAACTTTAGTCATTATACACCAGTTGCCGGTTATTTGGATCTAAGGGAAGCTGTTTGTACAAAACTATTAAGAGACAATGGACTTCATTTTACACCAGAACAAATTGTTGTAAGTACCGGTGCAAAACAATGTATCGCTAATTTGGTATTGGCTTTAGTGGATAAAGGGGATGAAGTGATTATTCCAACACCTTATTGGGTTACATACAGTGAAATTGTAAAACTAGCAGGGGGGAAGCCCATCTTAGTAAACACCAGTTTAGAAAACGACTATAAAATCACAGCCAAAGAATTAGAAGAAAACATTAACTCAAGAACCAAATTATTCATGTTTTCTTCACCTTGCAATCCAACTGGTTCAATCTATACCAAAAACGAATTGGCATCTTTGGTAAATGTTTTTGAAAAACACCCCGATATTTATATCATGAGTGATGAGATTTATGAGTACATCAATTATGTTGGCGCGCATGAAAGTATTGCTCAATTTGATACCATAAAAGACAGAACCATTGTTATAAATGGGCTAAGTAAAGGTTATGCGATGACAGGTTGGAGAGTTGGATATTTAGCAGCACCAATAGAAATTGCTCGAGCTTGTGATAAAATACAAGGCCAGTTTACCAGCGCTACAAATTCAATTGCACAAAGAGCTGCAATAACTGCATTATTGAGCGATATGAAACCTACTATGGATATGCTTGATGCATTTAGAAATAGAAGAGAAAAAGTGATGAATTTTTTAAATGAGATTCCCAATATAAAATACATGATGCCACCCGGCGCATTTTATGTTTTTCCTGATGTTTCTTTTTATTTTGGAAAAAAAACCAAGCAAGGAGATTCGATTTCTAATGCAGATGATTTGTGTATGTATTTGCTTAATGTGGCACATGTTTCAACCGTTACTGGTGCTGCATTTGGCGCGCCTAACTGCATTAGATTGTCGTTTGCAAACAGCATTGAAAATATTGAAAAAGGATTTTCTAAATTAAGAATAGCACTTGCAGAATTGAGCTAATTTATTTTGAATGAATCAGCTTTTTATGAATAGCAATCACTTGCGGAACTAGCAATTCGATTTCATCGTTGTTTATTACAAAATCGCATTTAGCCATTTTTTCAGCTTCATTCATTTGAGCATCAATTCTAGATTTAATCTCATTTTCAGAAATGTGGTCCCTAGAGATTATTCGATTGATTCTCAAATTTTCGGGTGAATGAACACCGATTATATAATCTAAAATTTTATTGGAATTGCTCTCAAAGATTAATGCAGCTTCTTTGATACAGTAGGGGGCAGTTTGAATGCTCATCCAGTTTTCAGCGTGTGCAATTGTTGCTGGATGTACAATGCTATTCAACAATTCGAGTTTGCTTTTATCATTAAAAACAATAGAAGATAAATAAGCACGGTTTAGTTTACCGGCTTCATAGCAAGAATCGCCAAAATTTAGTTTGATGGAATTAATCAACGACTCGTCTTCTTGCATCAATTTTTTGGCAACATTGTCTGCATAGTAAACAGGAATATCCAATACTTCGAATATAGCGGCTACTGTAGATTTGCCGCTTCCAATGCCACCAGTGAGTCCAATTTTAAGCATTTGATTGGCATTTGAGTTGTAAAAATTGGTGTAAGGCTAATCGACGATTAGCCTTACACTCAGTAAGATTATTTTTTTACTTCTGTTGCAACTTTGTTGATGTTGGCTGTCCATTCCATACTTAAAGCACTTCTTTCAATTTTAATGTAACTACCCGGACTAACTTCCAAACTCAAAGTGCCATCTTCATTTACTTTGTTGATTGTACCATGAATACCCGCAATGGTTACAATTTTGTCGCCTTTTTGCAAGTCATTGATGAATTTCTTTTGTTCTTTTGCTTTTTTTGCTTGAGGTCTGATCATGAATAACCAAAATACCAAAATCATGGCACCCATAATAATCAAATTTGACATTCCTCCGCCTGGAGCTGCTTGTAATAATTCCATGTGTTTTATTTTTTAAAATTTAATTCGTTTCTTTTTTTCCAATTACAGTTCCTTTTAAATACAATTCAGGAAATTCAGGATTTGCGTTTGAAGTTACGGTAATTGATTTATGTGCTTCTCCAGGTTTTCTATCACTGTTGAACTTTACTTTTATATATCCAATTTCTCCTGGCTTTATTGGAGCAGTTGGTTTTTCAGGAACCGTGCAACCACAACTGGCTTTTGCATCTGAAACTTCTAAAGGTTTATCTCCTGTATTTTTAAAACGAAAACTGAATTCAACAATATCGCCTTCATTGATTGTTCCAAAATCATAAACCGAATCAATGATTTCTACTGTGGTCGGGTCAGTTATGGTTTGTTTTGAAACTGCAGTTATTGGCGCTTGTTTATCTTTTTTTCGAATGTCACAACTATACATTAAAACACCACAAGCAACAATTAAAAAGCATAAATTTTTCATAAGTTAAATTAGTTTTGTTTATGATTTTTTTTTACAATTTTATTTTCTGCAGTAAGCTCTTTGTGAATGTTATCCAATAATCCATTTACAAATTGACCACTTTGTACAGTGCTGTAAGCCTTTGCTATATCGATATATTCGTTGATGGTTACTTTAGTAGGAATGGTTTCGAAAAATAAAAATTCACAAACCCCCATTTGCAAAATAATTAAATCTAGAGAAGCAATTCTATCCGCATCCCAGTTTTTTAATTTGGGTTTTATCAATTCCATTACAAATTCATTTTTCTCGATCACCGTTTCCAAAAGATCTTCCGAAAACTTTCGTTTTTCATCACTTAAAATATTGGTAAAATTGAAATCATTGGGCTTGTTGAAATAGTTCAAAACCAGGGTTTGCATCAATTCACCATCATCGTCCCAATTGATAAAAAGCTCTTCGATATGTTGAACAAAATCCTCATTTGGCAATAACAAATGATTCAAAATATACTCAAGAATTTTCTTTTCGGATTTTTTGTCTCTAGCTTGTAACTCAATATATTCTGCATATTCATCTGAGGTCACCAAAACATTGTACATTTTTTTTAATAAATCCTGGTTTAGTAAATGTTCGAATTTTTGATGCTTTACAACTTGTATAAAGTATTTATTTTCTATCGTTTTCCAAACCAATTCATTGCCAGAAATTTTTGTATTGATGTTTAAATCATTTGCAGTAGGTAAATGTTTACTTGCTTTTTGATGTGCATCTGTTTCTGCAAAACGTGCAACTTCGGTAACAAAATATATGAGATATGCCAGTAAGTTTTGAGAGTCATTAATTTTATTTCGGAGTAATTTAAGACGCTCAGGTTGTCCCATTTCATTATTGATGTTATCAATTGCATAAAGCGTTTGCATTACATTTACCCGAATATTTCTTCTGCTAATCATCTGAATTCCTTTTATAGGGATTGCAAATTTAAGGGAATATCCGTTTAAACCTTGCATTCAATTTGAATCGTTTTAGCGTATTTCTTTTTAAAAAATAAGTTCTGTTTTACAAAAATGCCTTGGTTAAAATTTTGATTCCCCTTTAAAAATGAAAAAATGTCGCATTTGATAGATATGTTGCTGACATACTTGTTAATAATATGCCAACAATTCCAATTGGTATGTTTGGTATAATATTCGCCTACATTTGCAGGATTATATAAATTTAATTTTTAAAAACACAAAAAATAGAACTATGGCAAAAAAGTTAAACATTACTCCATTGCATGATCGAGTAATTGTAAAACCAGCAGCGGCAGAAGAAAAAACTGCTGGAGGAATTATTATTCCAGACACTGCAAAAGAGAAACCACAAAAAGGCATTGTAATTGCAGCTGGTCCTGGTAAAAAAGATGAACCCGTAACTGTAAAAGCAGGGGATATTGTACTTTATGGAAAATATGCAGGAACTGAAATTTCTGTAGAAGGCGCAGATTATTTGATTATGAGAGAATCAGATATTTTGGCGATAGTATAATTCAATTAAAAATTTAAAAGTAAAAAGTAAAAAAATCGAAATTTGATTTTTAACTTTTGAATTTTGACTTTTAAATTTCTCACATTTATTAACTTTTTAAAATTATAACAACCATGTCAAAAATGATATACTTCGATATCGAAGCAAGAAACAAAATGAAAAAAGGCGTTGATACCTTGGCTAATGCGGTAAAAGTAACCCTTGGTCCAAAAGGTAGAAACGTAGTAATTGATAAAAAATTCGGTGCCCCTCAAGTAACTAAAGATGGCGTTACTGTTGCTAAAGAAATTGAATTGGAAGATCCAATTGAAAATATGGGTGCTCAAATGGTTAAAGAAGTGGCTTCAAAAACAGCTGATATTGCTGGAGATGGAACAACAACCGCTACCGTGTTGGCACAAGCCATCATTAGCGAAGGGTTGAAAATGGTTGCAGCAGGGGCCAATCCAATGGATTTGAAACGTGGTATTGATAAAGCTGTTTCTCTAGTCGTTGCAAATTTGAAAGGTCAATCTCAAACGGTTGGAAACGATAGCAAAAAAATTCAACAAGTTGCAACGATTTCTGCAAACAATGACGAAACAATTGGAAAGTTAATTGCAGAAGCTTTTGCAAAAGTGGGAAAAGAAGGTGTTATTACTGTTGAAGAAGCAAAAGGTACAGACACTACAGTTGATGTCGTTGAAGGGATGCAATTCGACAGAGGATATGTATCTCCATACTTTGTTACGAACAGCGAAAAAATGGAAGCTGAATTGCAAAATCCATACATTTTAATTTATGACAAGAAGGTTTCAGCAATGAAAGACATTCTTCATATTTTGGAGAAAGTAGCTCAAACAGGACGTCCTTTGTTAATTATCGCTGAAGATTTAGAAGGGGAAGCGTTAGCAACTTTGGTTGTAAACAAATTACGTGGCACCATTAAAGTAGCCGCTGTAAAAGCGCCAGGATTCGGCGATAGAAGAAAAGAAATGTTACAAGACATCGCTATTCTTACTGCGGGTATCGTAGTTAGCGAAGAGCAAGGATACAAATTAGAAAATGCTGACTTAACTTATTTAGGTCAAGCTGCTTCTGTAACCATCAATAAAGACAACACAACAATTGTTGGTGGAAAAGGAAAGAAAACTGAAATCACTGCAAGGGTAAATCAAATTAAAGCACAAGTAGAAAACACAACCAGCGATTACGATCGTGAAAAATTACAAGAGCGTTTGGCTAAATTAGCTGGTGGTGTAGCTGTACTTTATGTAGGTGCTGCAACAGAAGTTGAAATGAAAGAGAAGAAAGATAGAGTAGACGATGCTTTACATGCAACCCGTGCTGCTGTTGAAGAAGGTATCGTTCCTGGTGGTGGCGTTGCTTATATTCGCGCGGTTGCAAGTTTAGATGCAAAAGTAAAAGGGCAAATTGAAGATGAACAAACCGGAATGCAAATCGTTCGCCGCGCTTTAGAAGAACCAATGCGTACATTAACTGCAAATGCAGGAATTGATGGTTCAATTGTTGTTCAAAAAATTAAAGAAGGTAAAGGCGATTTCGGATTTAATGCAAGAACAGAAACTTATGAAAACTTGTTCAAAGCTGGGGTTATCGATCCTACTAAAGTTAGTCGTGTTGCATTAGAAAACGCAGCTTCAATTGCAGGTATGTTGTTAACTACAGAATGTGTAATTGCC
>CALQKL020000122.1 GCA_943331145.2 Chitinophaga pinensis | reverse complement strand
TTCCTTTTTGAAAAAATAATTAAAGTATCCAAGTAATTTACTTTCACCCAATTTATGATTCATATGTATATTAGGAAATTTTAAAACCTTATATCCATTCATGACAACTTTGTAAGAAAAATCAGCATCAACCTCATCAATAAAAAGGTAATCGTCGAACCCTCCTACTTTGTTATATGCGTTTAAATTAATTATGCCTCCTGAAGTTATTGAGTGCTCATTTTCAATAATATCGGGCATATTACTGCCAATTTCGGTATTGGGGCACATTATTCCAATGTTGATATCTGAATTAAATTGATTGAAAAAATTCTCGAAATTTAAAATGTTATCATGGCTAAATGAGGAGTCCTGATCCATGGTAAGTAACCAATGATAATTATCTTTTATTGCCATCCTTGCAGCAATATTCAATCCGGTAGCTACGCCTAAATTTTCATTGTTTTGAGTGATTTTTATTTTGTTGTTTTTTTTTAATTCAGCCAAAATATAATCGTTGGATTGTATAGAATTATCAATAACGTATAAAACACTAACCATCCCAATGTAGGTATTTATATTATTTATAACGCTTGAGTCTGGGTTATACAAAATAACTGAGCCTGCCAATTTCATTTAAATAACTATTTTAAATTGTGCTTGTTTTTTAATAAAATAATATAGCAATTGCATAAGAATCTTATCTTGCCAAAGAAACGAAATCAATTTCATTATAAATTAATTTATTTAACTTTAAATGATGAATAAAAAATATGATGTAGCTGTTGCTTGGAGAATTTACCCCAAAGTATCAAAGCAACCCATTATTTTTTCATATGACAAATTCGAGTTAGTAAGCGTTTGTTTAAAATCATTCAAGCTTTCTACATCAAATTTAAAAATTAAATATTTTTTCATTCTTGATGGATGCCCTTCGATTTATGTAGACCTTATAAATGCTATTTTTGACAATGAAGATGTTGACATTATAGAAACAAATGCGATAGGAAATTTGGCGACTTTTAAACTACAAATCGATTTGCTTTCTGAGCAAAAATATTCCGATGTTGTATATTTTGCGGAAGATGATTATCTATATGTACCAAATGAATTTCATAAAATGGTATCACTAATAAGGGATAATAAAAAAATTGATTTTGCCTCTTGTTATTTGCATACGGATACGTTTACGCATCCCATTCACCAACATAAAAAACATTATATTGATTTTGCAGGGCATCAATGGATGAGTGACAGCTCTACTTGTCTTACATTTATGACCACAAAAAATACCTTGTTGCGTACGAAAGATTTATTACTGACTTATTCAAAAGGAAATAATGATTGTGCCTTGTGGCTGGTAATGACAAAAACGTTTATTTATAATCCTTTAAAGTATATCCAGTTTTATTTTACACACAAAGAATCCTACAGAATTTTAAAAGTTGCAGTTAAGCGCAGTTTTAAATATTTTTTCAATCGCAGAAAATACACACTTTATGTACCTATTCCCGCAATTGGGACACATCTTGAAAAAGATTTGACAAGTCCTGATATTGACTGGAAAAATTTGTCAGAAAAAATAAACAAGGGCGAATTCGATCATATTTTACAACCCAAAGTATCCGTTTAATATTTATAATAATGAACATCATCAAAAAAATATGGCTCTTTTTACATAAAAGATATGTGAATTCAAAATCTCATGTTTTTGTTAGTTATATTCTTGAAAAATTAAAATTTGAAGGATTTCATATTAGCTATTCTCAATTTGGTGAAGATTTAATTATGGAAAACTATTTAAGAGATATTAAAAATGGTTTTTTTGTGGACGTTGGGTGTAACAGACCAATTGAAGGAAATAACACTTTTAAATTTTACTTAAAAGGTTGGAGCGGAATAAATATTGATGGCAATCAAAAAATGATCGATGCTTTCAACAGCGTAAGAGCAAAAGACATTAATTTATGTGAAATTGTTTCAAACAAAGTTGAAAAGACTAAATTTTTCATATCAAACGATGACCGTGTATCTTCTCTTTCTAATGATTTTATAGATGAAATGGATAAAAGCAGATCTTATGATGATGGGTCATGGGTAATGCCAAAAACATTAGAAGAAATATTAGACAATCATTTACCTAAAGGAAAAGAAATCACAGTATTAAATGTTGATGTGGAAGGTCATGATATGGAAGTTATCAAATCGAATAACTTTGAAAAATACAGTCCATTAATGATTTGTATAGAAGATCATAATTTTAATGTTTCAACCATAACAAAAAATGAAATTTGCATTTTTTTGCAAGCTCAGGGTTATGAAATTGCGGGATTTTCAAAACCTAATATTTTTTTTAGAAAATCAACAGTATAATTTTTACAATTAAGATTAAATATTAACGGAGTTAACAATAAAAACTATTCTAAATTCACTATGTCGGAAATAAGAAAAAAAAGCATCAAAGCCACATTTTGGATTTATTTAGGTTTTTTGATTGGAGCATTAAATACCTATTTTCTTACCCATAAAAACTGGTTTACTGTTGATCAAAATGGTTTAACAAGATCGATGATTGAAATTAGTCAACTTGTATTTGCCTTTTCAACTTTTGGCGTTACTTCTTATCTTTTTAAATTCTTCCCATATTATTCAGACAATTTACCCCCTAAAAAAAATGACATTTTAGGAATTGCGCTAATTGTATCATTAATTGGATTTTTTTTTACTGCAGGAGGATTATTCTTAATTGAACCGATTATTGTCAAAAAATTCAGTACTAACTCTATATTACTTGTAGAATATTTTTATTGGATTATACCAATGGCTTTTTTTGTTCTATTATTTAATATACTAGAATCCTACTCATATGGTTTTCAAAAAGGAGTAATAACAAGTTTGTTAAAAGAAACAATTTTGAGGATTTATACTTTAATTCTTATTCTTTTAAAAATTTTTAATTACATCGATTTTAAGTCTTTCATCATTTTTTTTTCATTTCAATATTTATTTATTGTAATTTTTTTAGCTATTCATTTAAAGTTAAATAATCAATTATGGCTTACACTTAAACCAAGTGTAGTAACCAAAAAGTTTAGAAGAAAGATAATAGCGATTATGAGTCTAACCTTTTTAACAATCATCGTTAGTGTACTCAGGCAAAGTATCGACGGAATAGTTCTGGCTGCAAAACAAAGTCTAGGGAAAGTAGGGATTTTTGGATTAGCCTCATATATGGTATCTATATTACAAGTTCCCTTTAGAAGTATAGTTGCTATAACAATACCATTATTATCAAGAGCTTGGAAAGATAAAAACCTAATTGAAGTTGAACGGATATACAAAAGAACTTCAATCAATATGCTTGGATTTTCGTTATTTGTTTTTTTTTGTGTTTGGTTGAATTTTGAAAACACAATTGTTTTATTCAACATTAATTTAGATTATCTCGAAGGAAAATGGGTTTTCTTTTTATTGGGGATGGTAACTATTATAGAGGTTGGCACTGGCGTTAATAGTCAAATTATTGGCACATCAACATATTGGCGGTTTGAATTGTGGTCAAGTTTGTTATTGACAATTATGATTATTCCACTCAGCTATTACCTTACAATTAGTTACGGAATTTTAGGACCTGCAATAGCCAATTTATTTTCCTTTACCATTTACAATAGCATCAGATATTTCTTTTTATTGAAGAAATTCAACATGCAGCCATTTTCGATGAAAACGCTGGAGCTATTAATCATTGCAACACTATCCTATGCGATTGCTTATTTTGCAACAAGAAACCTTGAAGGAATCACAGCTATCCTTAGTTCTTTAGGCATATTTTGTACGTTATATATTTCTTTATTTTATTGGAGAAATATTTCACCTGATGTGAAACAGGTCATGTTATCCATTACCAATCGATTTAGGAAGAAATAAAATCAACTTATTTTTCTGCAATTCAAAAAGAAAAAAAATGGTTAAACCCATTAAACATTAAATACCATTTTCATCCCACAGTTTAAACCGTGGGATATAGAAAAAAATGCTTTATAACCGTTTCAACGGTTTCTTTGACTGATAAATAAGATTACATTCAGATTTTGCAGATAAATTATATTACAGAAGAAATCAAATCAACTTTCTATTTTGGATAAGAAAAGATTTAATCCTTTTCTTTTTTGATCATCAAGGATGTAATCAATATTTTCTTTAAAATAAATGTTCAAGTCGTAATCGGGGAAATCAATAGATTTAATAATTGTATCTACCTGAGCCAATGAATCTTTGATAGAAAGATTGAAAGAAGCAATGAATGTTTCGGACAATGGTTTGTTGGCTACCCATGCTGCAAAAACAAATGGCAAGTTGGTCATTTTTTGCCAAGCTTCCGCCAAATCATACACAAAAGGGAAATTATTTAATTGAACAAGTGCTCTATCTCCAATAATAAGTGCGGCTGTTGTGCCATTAATTTCGTTTTCAAATTCTTCTTCAGAAGCAATAAAATCTGGCGAAATATTCCAGAAATCTTTCAAAAGAATTTTTAATACTGCTACTGACGTTCGGCTTTGATAATCTAGTATAATGGATTTAATATCCTCAATCGGCACTTTACTAAACAAGCATACGCTGGCAACTGGATTTGTGGCAGCTATGCAAAAACTAGAAACAATCTGCGCATTTGGAATTTGTGGAATAACAGCGACAGGTACCAATCCTAAATCAATCTCATCATTTATAAGCATTTGCGCCAC
This sequence comes from Chitinophaga pinensis, assembly GCA_943331145.2. GTDB lineage: Bacteria > Bacteroidota > Bacteroidia > Chitinophagales > Chitinophagaceae > Ferruginibacter > Ferruginibacter pinensis_F. The sequence continues at coordinate 1,956 of CALQKL020000122.1, read as the reverse complement.
TTTGGAAGGATAGTCGAAAACCAAGTCCATATCATCAGCCATCGCTCCTTTTTCAAAAGCATACACCAATGGCTTTGTGTTTAAATAACTAACTGCGCCTACTTTTATTTTTCTGTTAACCACGTGTTTTATTTTGTGGGGCGAAAATAATGATTTTAATCTAGAGGTTTGGGAAGTTTGAGAGGTTTGGGAGGTTTGGGAGGTTTGAGAGGTTTGAGAGGTTTAAAACGCTGCGCTGGTTTAATAGTTTAAGGGTTTAAGGTTGAAAGCATTTTCCATATATTAGCATCTTTATTTTATAAAAAACTTCGTGTCTTTGAGTCTTTGTGCCTTCGTGTCAAAAAAAATCCCCCTTGGGGGACTTTGTGGCTAATCACATAAAAATATTACCCAATTTCAACTTATTTTTGCAACCATGAATACAACATCACTAACCAACATTTCGCCAATTGATGGCAGGTATGCAAACGCAACTAAGGAGTTAACTGAATATTATTCGGAGTATGCGCTAATAAAATATCGATTGAAAGTTGAAATCGAATACTTTATTTTTTTAGCAGAAAAGAAATTCTTCAAGTTAGATGCGAAGCAAAAAAAGCAATTACGGGATGTGGTGATTCATTTTTCAATTGAAGATGCAGAAACCATAAAAGAAACGGAAAAAACAACGAATCATGATGTTAAGGCCGTTGAATATTTTTTAAAATCAAAATTAGATTCGATTGGAATAAGTGGATTGAAAGAATGGGTGCATTTTGGTTTAACCTCACAAGACATCAACAACACAGCGGTTCCAATGCTATGGAAGGATTCTATGGAATTGGAATATTTGCCAGCCATTTTAAATGTACAGCAACATATTTATAAGTTAGCACAAACCTGGAAAGACATTCCAATGCTGGCAAGAACACACGGCCAATCGGCATCTCCAACAAAGTTGGGCAAAGAGTTGATGGTATTTGTAGAGCGTTTAGAAAATCAAGTACAGTTATTTAGCTATATTCCATTTTCAGGAAAATTTGGTGGTGCCACTGGAAATTTCAATGCGCATCATGTGGCGTTTCCAAAATACAATTGGAAGAAATTTGCAGATGAATTATTAGAAGATAAATTGGGATTGCAACGTCAACAATACACCACACAAATTGAGCATTATGATTTGTTAGCTACACATTTTGATGCCATTAAAAGGATAAACACCATTTTAATTGATTTGTCGAGAGATATTTGGAGTTATGTAAGCATGGATTATTTCAAACAAAAAACAAAAAAAGGAGAAATTGGCAGCAGTGCAATGCCACATAAAGTAAACCCCATTGATTTTGAAAATGCCGAAGGAAATCTAGGAATGGCAAACGCAATTTTAGAGCACTTATCGGCAAAGCTTCCAATATCAAGACTACAAAGAGACTTAACGGATAGCACTGTTCTAAGAAACATCGGCGTTCCGATAGCGCATACCATCATCGCCATAAAATCAATAGAAAAAGGATTGGGGAAATTAATTTTGAATGAACCCAAACTTAAATCAGATTTAGAATCCAATTGGGCTGTAGTAGCTGAGGCGATACAAACTGTCTTACGCCGTGAAAACTATCCAGCTCCATATGAGGCATTAAAAGAACTCACAAGAGGAACGGTCATTGATAAAAAAGCGATCCATCAATTTATATCTAAGCTGAAAGTATCGGCAACTATTAAAGCAGAATTAAAAGCGATAACGCCTCATAATTATACGGGGGTGAACTAAAAGTTTGAGAGGTTCAAGACGTTCAATAGGTTGGAATTATTTTCCACTTTGCGCTCTTTGTACTTTAGAATTTTTGTTTGTGGTTTGTTGTTTGTTGTTTGTGGTTGGAACGAACTGCTATCTAGAATCTCGTATCCAGTATCAAATACGTTTTTTATTGGACACATTTTCCCCCTTGCACTTTTTGCTCTTTTGCGAGCTTTGCG
>CALQKL020000121.1 GCA_943331145.2 Chitinophaga pinensis | reverse complement strand
TTAAGTCGCTGCGCTGGGTTAATACGCTGCGCGGGGATTAAGTCACTTCTTTGGTTTAATTTGCTATGCGTGTTTAAGTCACTACGTTGGTTAAATACGCTGCGCTGGTTTAAATCACTACGTTGGTTTAATTCGCTTTGCTGGTTTAAACGTTGGACGCATTTTTCCATTGAAAGCCCAAACAAATTGTCGATCAACCATTAAACCATTAAACCGTTAAACTTTTAAACCTCTGAAAGATTCCCTACATTTACATATAAATCAATTTTTTAAAACCAAATAAATATCACAATATGAAATCATTATCAATTGCTTTGTTTTTTGTATTTGCATTTTCTAATACATCATTTGCACAAACAAAACAAGATACTATTAAAGTGTGGGGCAGTTGTGGGATGTGTAAAAGTAAAATTGAAAAAGCGGCAAAATCAGCAGGCGCAAAGTCTGCAACTTGGGATGTAGAATCTCATATGCTTGTGCTTTCTTACAAAACAGATAAAACAGATTTAAAACAAATTCAACAATCCATAGCAAAAGTAGGATATGATACACAAGATGTAACTGCAGATAATGCTGCTTATGATTCATTGCATGGTTGTTGTAAATATGATCGTAAAGAAGCTTCTAATTAAGATAAAAATCAATAACTAAATGATGCGTTTATTTTTAATTGCCATTTTATTTTCTTTTAATTTTTGTGTAACTGCTCAAGTAAGTAAAGTGAGTATTCAAGCAAGCGGATTAACCTGTAGCATGTGTAGTAATGCCATAAATAAAGCATTGAAATCAATTGATTATGTTGACCATGTAATCGCAAATATTAAAAACTCTAGTTTCGAAATTCACTTCAAACCAAACGCAAAAGTTGATTTTGATTTGCTAAAAAAGAAAGTGGAGGACGCTGGTTTTTTTGTTGCCAAAATGGATGTTTCAATTTTATTAAATGATGTAGAAGTGGCTAATGATACGCACGTAGAAATTGATAATACCATGTTTCATTTTATGAATGTATCACAACAAAAACTTAGTGGAGAAAAAACAATTCAAATCATTGATAAAGGGTATCTAACAGATAAGGTGTATAAGAAAAATAATAAGTACACCAATATGGATTGTTACAAAACGGGCTATATGGGTAGTTGTTGTAAGAAATCAAAACCATCAGGCACCAGAATCTATCATGTAACGATTTAAAGATAGATTCTATAAATCCTTTTGCATAACATAATCATTCATAAAATATCCTGCTCCGATGTCATTGTCTTCTTCACGTATGATGGTAAAGCCATGCTTTAAATAATAATTAAGGGCATTGTTGTATCGGTTGACATTTAATTGGATTGCAGATTTTTCCTCCGTTTTTTTAATTTCATTTATTACAAAATTCAACAGCATCGTACCTGTTTTTTTTCCTTGTTGTGAAGGCCGTATATATAATTTGTGCAATAAATATTTAGTAGTAGGGTCATCGATTTCTTTTGAATAACAAGCAAATCCCAATTCATTTCCATACTCATCAAACGCTAAAATAAAATGATGGTTTAATTGTGTTTGCTGAGAAGATAAAACATCTAAATCATACATCATTTTAAGCATATATGCCAATTGGTGATCGCTTAAAATATTCTCATAAACAATTGGCCAAGTTTCAAATGCTATTTTTTGAATTAAATGCAATTCGTTTTTTTGAGCATATCGAATTACCATAAAATTATTGCGTAATTATTTTTATGTTGGGTGCGTAAAAAGATCTCCCTAATGAATCTTTTACGATAATATCACAAAAGAATAATTGTTCACCTGGTTTGATGTCTTCTCTGATGATTCTTACCCATTTTTCAGGCAGTGGGGTGCTGGTAAAATAATCAGTAGCTAAGCTGGTTGTAGGGGATAGTTTGCCTGTTTTTTCGTCTTCAGTAACTGCGCGTCTGGTGTAAGCAAATTGATAGTAAGTTACTTTGTACACATTGTTTTTATCATCTTTAACCATAATTGGTGTTCCTAAAATTGTTTTTGCTTGGTCTGTTTTTATTGCAACAGAATCTTTGAAAATACCAATAGTGGAAATCAACTTAGGTGGTTTTATTTTAACCGGCTGATTCTTTTTGATTTGAGCAAAATTGATTTGACTTATGATCAAAAAAAATGCGATTAATATTTTCTGCTTACCCATAATTTATTTTTTAGGTAGTAAAAATAAGCTTTACCCTTTACAGGTTTTTAATTTTAACGAATAAATAGTTAACCAACCATATCCTTCAAACTCAATTCAATGATATTGATTTTCATTTCGGCATCTGCTTTTTTCTTATACTCTAAATCTAAAATTTCCTGCTTTGCATTTTGAGTAAATTTCTCATTTGATAATTTCTTTTCAACTGATATTAAAAAGGATTTCAAATGATTCAACTCTTTTTCTAATGCAGATTTTTGAGTACTCAAATCAATCGGCTGCTCTGTTAAAATATAGAATTTATCTTTACCAATAACTGATGTAAACGAGTTTGCAACAACATCATTAGCAAATGATATTTCGTTTGCATTTACTTGTTTTGATAATATTGAATTTAAACTTTCAAACACAGGTTTATTTTCAGTTTGAATGAAAAGTTTTATGTTGTCTTTAGGTTTCATTTGCTGCTTGTTGCGTACATCTCTAATGCCGCTAATAACTTGCTTTAGCAAAATGCCTTGATCCAATTGAGTTTGATTGGGTGATTTTTTTTCTGCTAATAATCGTACACACAAATCATCAGATCGCTCTTCCAATTGATGATAAATTTCTTCCGAAATAAAAGGCATGAATGGATGTAACAATTGCATTAAATCCGTGAAAAATTCAATTGTTTTATTGTACACATTTGCTTGAATTGGTTGTTCAAATCCCGGCTTTACCCATTCTAAATACCAACTACAGAAATCATCCCAAATTAAAGTGTATATGGTTTTTAATGCCTCACTTAATTTGAATTGCTTCATCATTTGCTCCACTTCAATGCTCACTTCGATTAATCTATTTTCAAACCAGTTGATGGCAAAGTCGTTTTCATTTGTTGTTTCTTCCGTTTGACGCGCCTCCCACATTTTTATCAACTTAAGCGCATTCCATATTTTGTTGTTGAAGTTTCTGCCTTGTTCCAATGCTGCCTCATCAAATAAAATGTCGTTTCCGGCAGGAGATGCAATCATGATTCCAAAACGCGCCGCATCAGCACCATACTGATCGATTAATTCTAAAAGGTCTGGTGAATTACCCAAACTTTTACTCATTTTACGTCCTTGTTTGTCTCTAACGATTCCTGTAAAATAAACTTCTTGGAATGGTTTTACATCCATGTATTCATACCCAGCCATGATCATACGTGCTACCCAAAAGAAAATAATTTCTGGTGCAGTTACCAAGGTGTTGGTAGGGTAGTAGTAGTTGATGTCTGCATTATTTGGATTGCTATAACCTTTAAATACTTCAAAAGGCCATAACCAGCTGCTAAACCATGTATCCAAACAATCTTCATCTTGTTTTAATACCGCATTTGAAATATTGTGTTCCGTTTCGAAAAGAGCAATCGCATCTTTTTCATTTTTAGCCACTACAAATTTTCCAGATTCGTGATACCATGCCGGAATGCGATGTCCCCACCAAAGCTGCCTGCTTACACACCAATCTTTGATGTTCTCCATCCAATGTCGATAAACGTTTTTGAATTTCGGCGGATAAAATTTTATTTCTTCTTCCATTACGGCTTTTAATGCCGGGCTTGAAATGTCTTTCATACTCAACCACCACTGCATGCTTAATCTAGGTTCAACTACCACATCTGTTCTTTCGCTATAACCTACTTCGCTGGTGTATTCTTCCGTTTTTATTAAAAATCCTTTTTCTTCAAGTTCTATCGCAATTTTTTTACGAACTTCAAATCGGTCTAAGCCGATATAAATTTGTGCGTCTTCGCTAAGTGTACCATTATCATTAAAAATATCTACGATTTCTAGTTGGTGTTTTTGGCCTAGCGCATAGTCATTTACGTCATGTGCTGGTGTTACTTTTAAAGCTCCTGTACCAAAATCCATGGCTACATAATCATCTGCAATAATTGGAATACGTCGGTTAATTAAAGGAACGATTGCAAATTTTCCATGAAGGTGTTTGTAGCGTTCGTCATCAGGGTGAACGCAAATGGCAGCATCTCCCATAATGGTTTCTGGCCTTACTGTAGCAATTGTGATATTGTCGTTTGTGCCTTCAATGGCATAATTGAGGTGATATAATTTCTGACGGGTTTCTTTTCTAATTACTTCTTCATCGCTCAAAGCCGTAAGCGCTTTCACATCCCAATTGATCATGCGCTTACCTCTATAAATAACGCCTTTTTTATAGAGGTCCATAAAAATATTGATTACAGAATCGTAATAATCTTTATCCATGGTAAACGTGGTACGATCCCAATCCAAACTACAGCCTAATTTTTTTAATTGCTGCAAGATGATGCCACCGTATTTCTCTTTCCATTCCCACGCATAACTTAAAAACTCGTCACGACTTAAAGAAGACTTTGCGATTCCTCTTTCGCGCAACATCGCCACAACTTTTGCTTCCGTTGCAATAGATGCATGATCCGTACCTGGAACCCAGCAGGCGTTAAATCCCTTCATTCTGGCCTGCCTGATTAAAATGTCTTGTATGGTATTGTTTAAACAGTGCCCCATGTGTAAAACGCCTGTAACGTTCGGAGGAGGCATTACAATGGTGTATGGTGTTCTTTCGTCGGGTGTGCTTTTGAAATATTGTTTGTCTAACCAATGGCTATACCACTTATTTTCATTTATTTGATGTTCGAAATTCTTACTTAAAGTCATTTTTTAAAATAGTTTTTTTAATGGGTTTCTCGATTTTCAACTAACCCAAAAGATTAGAAAGTACGAGATGGTTATTTTGCTTTTGTAATGATTAAATGTTTGTAAAATAAAAACAAAAAATAGTCAATAATTGATTTACAATGTTTGATTAAAAATATTGACATTGAAAAATGACTGTTGATAATTTGTTTGAATTAAAACAAAAATACACAAACATAATTTAAATTAATGCTTCTACAAATGGCTATCTTTAATGATAAAATAAAAATGTCTTTTTAATAATAGGAAATGATGTATTGTATTGTAGATATTGAAACAACAGGAGGAATTCCTAAAGAAAGTGGTATTACAGAAATTGCCATTTTGGTTCATGATGGCGAACGTGTTGTTCAAGAATATCAAACATTGATAAATCCCCAAAGGCCTATACCTTTTTACATTACAAATTTAACTGGAATTTCCAATGCGATGGTGGCATCCGCGCCTACATTCAAATCAATAGCACAAGATGTATTTGAATTGCTAAACAACAATTATTTTGTTGCACATAATGTTGGCTTTGATTATTCTTTTATCAGCCATTATTTAAAAATTCATGGGTTTGAATTGGATGTACATAAATTGTGTACAGTTCGATTAAGCAGAAAAGTATTTCCAGGATTAGCATCTTATAGCTTAGGAAAACTATGTAATAGCTTAGAAATCGAAATTGAATCAAGACATCGTGCTTACGGTGATGCAATGGCTACCACAATTTTATTTGAAAAGTTGCTTGCTCATGGCGACGAAAATTTGTTTATCAAATCAGGTGCAAATATTTCTTCAAGGATATAGTTTATTTTTTCTGATTCAATAAAAACGCTTCGAATTGATTTAAGGTAAAACTGCTGAGGTTGTTTTGTTTTTTAACCATAGCTTTTTGAGCTACAGAAACGCCAAATTCAAGGTCGTTGAATCCTTCAATTTGATGGGCATCTGGATCAATTGAAATAAGCACGTTTTTCTCCAATACATAATCAATGTAACGCCAATCAATATCAAGTCTGCTTGGATGTGCATTCAATTCGATTACAACATTATTTGCAACGCAAGCATCAATGATTTTTTTATGATCGATTGGGTAGCCTGGTCTGCTTAAAAGCAATCGACCTGTCATGTGTCCTAAAATAGTGGTGTATGGATTTTCGATAGCAGTTATTAAACGGCTCATCGCTTTCTCTTCAGTCATTTTAAGGTTGCTATGAACTGATGCTATAACCAAATCGAAACGTTTTAGCATATCATCATTGTAATCCAATCTGCCATCATTTAAAATGTCAGATTCTATACTTTTGAAAATCTTGAAAGGGTAGAGCTTTTCATTCAATTCGTCAATCAATTGATGTTGTGCCAATATTCTATCAACAGATAATCCTTGCGCATAAAAGGCGGATTGACTATGGTCGCTGATAACCAAATATTCTAAACCTCTTCCTATGGCTGCATTAGCCAATTCCTCAATGGTATTACTTCCGTCACTCCAGTTGCTGTGGCAGTGAATGATTCCCTTTATGTCATTGGTTTGAATAACATCTTCTACAATATTTTTTTTCGAATAATCGATAATTGAAATGGTTTCTCTTAAAAAGGGTGGGATATAATTTGTTCCAATTTGTTCAAAAAAATCGTGTTCGTTTTTGCAGGAAATGAAATTATTGGGTTTAAGCTTTTCAATTGCATTCCAAAAAGATGCTGAAGAACTATATTGAATACATTTTTCAAACAGATGTGCATCTTCAACAGAAATGAGTTTGATGTTTATTCCGTTCGGTGTAGAAAAAATAAATT
>CALQKL020000120.1 GCA_943331145.2 Chitinophaga pinensis | reverse complement strand
CTTGTAAAAAATGGAGATAAAAAGTATTTATCATTATTTGAAACAGCCATTAAAGATTCGTCTTACAGTGTTGCAGGTGCTGCTTTTAAAGGAATAAATACCATCAATCCAGAAGGTGCTTTTGAACTTGCAAAAAAATACAGCAATGATGTAAAAGGAGCATTTGGAGACGAGGTAAATAAAATTATTTTAACACAAGGAACAGAAGCAGATTTTGACTTCATCGCTAACCGATATGCTGAAGCTCCATTAAGTCAGGAAAAAATTTCAATGACTGATAAGTTTGCTGTTTATTTATCTAAGTTAAATGACATGACAAAAATTAAAGCTGGAATTGATAAAATTTTAGAATTCAGAAATAGCATCCCTGCTCAATATTTGAGTTTCATCGACCCAAGTATTTCAAAAGCATTGGGTAAAATTTCAAAAGCAAAAGGAGAAGAAATTGAAAAGTATATTGAAGAGAAGTTGAAATAGGTTTGAGAGGTCGTAGGGGTTGAATATTTTCAACCCTTAAGATGAAATTTTCAAGCCATACGTTCAAAAGGTTCAATGAGTTCAAAAGGTTGGAAATTTTCGTCTGCCGATGTTGGTGTTTTCACCAATCATCAAAGTGAAGAGGTTGGCCTTTGGCGCCGGTTTCCAAACCGGTGCCTACAAGAATTTTCAGTCACGGACTGAGAGAATCAAAAGGTTTGTTTAATTTGTTACCGCATTAAATTTGTTAGCCCACCGTTTCAACGGTGGGCGTAAATGAAGGTTGTCTCGAAGATTTTGTCATGGTCTTTTATATTCCATTTTGTACATATCAAATCCTTCTGCCCAATAGTCTTTTTTAGTTTCAATTAACTCAAACCCCTGTTTCTCGTAGAATTTATATGCGACTTGCGAAGTCCTTACAGTAATTTTCTGTATTCCATCAATAGAATTGAGTTTGTCTATTCGATGCTTCAACAATTTTGTTCCCAATGATTTTCCTTGATAGTCTGGGTGAAATATATCCCAACTAATTATTCCTGTAGTACTATTATCTGCAAAGTTAATTCCACCACAACCAACAATTTTTTGGTCATAAAGTAAAACATAATAAAGTTCTATTTCCGTTTCTAAATACTTGTTTAGGTCTTCTTCCTCGTCTATAGCAAAATATTCAGGTGTGTTCAACCTTATTAAGTTAATGACTTCATTTTTGTCCTTCGATTGGTATTCTCGTATTGTAATTAAGTTTGTCATTTAAATACCAATTTGAATTATAATTTAGTCCATGATTTTCTGGTTTAATGCCGATGAGATGGTTTTTTGGGACAATTTCATTGAACCAATACAAATATCCAATCGGTAAAAATGTCAATCGGAGAATAGTTTTCTTTCGGTGTTGGTATCGTTTTAACCTGATTGCTAATTGGTATCTACGCATCAACTATATAATGACACCGGTTAGGAAACTGGCGCTAGTAAGGAAACCGGCGCTAGTCAGCTATTTACTGATTAATATGATTCACAACCCTTACTGGTACAACTACAATTTTCATATAAGGATAATAAGGTAAAGTAGAAAGTTTTGCATGAACACCTTCAATATCTTCTGCCATCATAACTATGTAAATTCCTGACATATCTAACTTGATGAAGTTATGTACAATGGTTCCATTTTCTTCCATTTCTTTTACCAACTCTTGTTCTCTAGGAAGTAAACTCATTCTTGTTTCGTTATCTAATCCTTCAAGCTTGATGTCTAACATGAATTTTTTCATTTGTAGTTTTTTTTAATTGAAGTTTATGAGGTTTATGAGGTTTGTGAGGTTTGTGAGGTTTGTGAGGTTGGAACTATCCTCCAAATTAACTTTGTGTCTTCGTGTCTTTGTGCCTTCGTGTCAAAAGAACTTTTTACCACCCCCCACTTGCACCTCCACCGCCAAAGCTTCCTCCTCCAAATCCACCAAATCCTCCCCCGCCAGAGCTTCCGCCACCACTTGATCCGCCAAATCCTCCACCTATTGGAAAAAACATTGGACCACCAAAACCGCGATGTCCTCTCCTACTCATCATTGATCCTCCGCCACCACCTGAGCCCATCGAAAATATCACCAGTAATATCACCAAAACAATTACAATTTTCCCTGCTGAATTCTTATCCTTTTTACGTGCTGTATGATATTCACCTTTTACTGCTTTTATAATCGCATTGGTACCTTCATCAATTCCACGATAATAATCATTCCCTTTAAAATTGGGCTTTACCTCATCTTCAATAATATGCTTTGCCGTAATATCCGGAAGTGCCCCTTCTACGCCATAACCGGTAGAAATATTCATCTTTCTATCGTCTTTGGCGATTAAAAAAACCACGCCATTGTTGTATTCCTTTCCACCTATTCCCCATGACCTTCCAATTTTTAACGCATAATCACTGATGTCGTTTCCTTCTAGAGAAGAAACAATGATTACGGCAATTTGTGTGCTCGTGCTATCATCAAATGCTACTAATTTCCTTTCTAAAGCGGCTTGTTGATCGGCAGTAAGCGTGTTGGTATAGTCATTTACCAAACGTGGTGGATTAGGACGATCTGGAATATTTTGACCATATCCAATTTGAACCAATCCCAAAATAAACATCAAACAAACTATACCTATCTTTTTCATTTTTGGGATTTTTATTTGCCGAACACGATTTCATCCGGCAATTCATTTTTATCCATGTTTCCTTTATATGGAAATTTTTCAATCAATACATTCCCAACCTCAGTTATACATTTTACAATGCCTTCTGTTAGATTATTTTCTTTAAATAAGGTAACCATTTGCTTTACTTGGTCATTCCAAAACGCACTGCCAACTTGTTGATGAATGCCTTCGTCACCAAAAATGGCCACCTCTTTATCTTTATATGCGAGATACAATAAAACCGCATTCCTTTGTTGGGTTTCCTGCATTTTTAAATTGAAGAAAATTTCAGATGCCCGATCAATTGTACTGACCAATGGATTTTTAGATTCAATATATATCCTAATTTCTCCACTAGTAAGTTGTTCGGAAGATTTAATCGCCTCAACAATTCTTGTGTTTTCTGCATCAGAAAACAATGGTTTCTTTTTAAACAGTCCGAACATAATTAGTCATTAATTAATTGCTAAAGTCAACTTTTGTGTCCTCCGAACCTACTGGAGCTGTATAATTTTCTTTGGTTTTATACCCAAATATTGAGGCAATAATGCTGCCTGGAAATCTAACAATAATGTTATTGTATTTTGTTATTTCATCATTCCAATCTCCTAGTGCAATAGTTACTCTATTTTCGGTTCCCTCAATTTGAGCTTGTAAATCTTTATATAATCCTGTTGCTTGCAAGTTGGGATATGCCTCTATGTTGACATTCAATGCAGCTCGCCCTATTCCATTTAGTTGATTGTCTGCAGAAGATAATTGAGCTGGAGATGATTGATCATTTATTGTTGGAATTCTAGACCTCATTTTTACAATATTAATTAGAGTTGTATCCTCATTTCTAGCCGCACCTTTTATTGTATTCACTATGTTTTCATACATTTTCGCCTTCCTATTATATTGTGTTTGAACTTTCCCCCACTTGCCTTTTATTTCAACTTCTGATGAAGCTAGACTATTTTTTACTACCACAGACCAAATTAATAATAAGCCTAGTACTGAAAGGATGATAATTGTTGAACGTTTCATATTATTTTTATTTTTTTGTAAAATTATAGATTCCAAAACTAATTCGACTGTTAATTTAAACAAACAATTTGAAAATTTTTTGAATTAATGTATGATTCCAATTTTTTAACCATTGCCAAAAACAGATTTTCATATTCCTTCATTACCGACAAGTTTTATTTTCTATGTTTGATTTAATAAGTAGTTTCACCACGTGGAAAATAAATCAACATTAAAAAAAGCATTAAACCCCATTCATCTTTGGGGTTTGGCAGTAGGCTTGGTTATCTCTGGTGAATATTTTGGTTGGAACTTAGGATGGGATGCAGCAGGAACGATTGGCTTTCTGATTTCCACGTTAATCGTTACTGTATTATACATCTGCTTTGTTTTTAGTTTTACAGAATTAACGGCAAGCATCCCTCATGCAGGTGGACCTTTTGCATTTGCCTACAAAGCATTTGGACCTTACGGCGGACTCATTGCTGGTTATGCCACACTAATAGAATTCGTATTTGCTCCCCCTGCCATTGCCTTTTCATTGGGGAGTTATGTTCATTTTCTGCATGCAGGCATTCCCGTTATGTACACTGCTGTTGGGTGTTATGTATTGTTTACCCTCATTAATTTATTGGGTATAAAAGAATCTGCAATCTTCAATTTAGTGATTACCATATTGGCCATTATTGAATTACTGCTTTTTATGGGAATTGTTGCACCAAGCTTCAATATCAAAAATTTCACCTCCGATCCAATGCCACATGGAATTACAGGCATATTTGCAGCGCTTCCATTTGCTATTTGGTTGTTTTTAGGAATCGAGGGTGTGGCCATGGTTGCTGAAGAAGTGAAAGATCCCAGTAGAAATATCCCTAAAGGTTATTTAATGGGTATTGGCACACTTATCTTTTTGGCATTGGGGGTAATGATTTTAACTGGCGGAATTGGAGATTGGCATTTGTTAAGTAAAATAGATTATCCACTTCCAGAAGCCATTGGTATGGTTATGGGGAAAAACAATCAACTTACCGCAATATTTGCAGGCATTGGATTATTTGGATTAATAGCTTCTTTTCATGGATTAATCATTGGCTATTCAAGACAAATTTTTGCATTATCAAGAAGCGGTTTTCTGCCAAAATTATTCAGCAATGTGAACACACGTTTTCAAACACCGCATTGGGCTTTGATTTTAGGCGCAGTAATTGGCCTCATCTCATTATTTACAGGAACTACACTTCTAGTCATTACCATTTCTGCATTAGGAGCGGTGGTTATGTACGCCATCAGTATGATTAGTTTATTGAAATTAAAAAAAGACATTAACTTTCAATCAAGTTTTAAAACTCCATTTTATCCTTGGTTTCCAATAATTGCTTTAATACTTTCTTTGGTTTGTATAGTTGCCATAATTTATTACAATGTGATGCTTAGTGTTATTTTCTTTGCCGGACTACTTGTAGCATTTTTGTTATTAAAATTATCAGGCACTAAAAATATCAAGCTGGATATTGATGTTGAAAAAAATCAAGAATTAGAAATTAGAAATCAATAACGTCTGATGTATAAACACAGCATTCAACATATCACCTATTCATTTGCCGACTTAAAAACATTGATGGCAAAAGCTACGCCATTTAGAACGGGCGATGCTTTGGCGGGTTTATGTGCTGAAAGTTATCAGGAAAGAATTGCGGCACAAATTTGTCTTGCAGATCTGCCGTTAAGTAATTTTTTAAATGAGGTTGTTATCCCCTACGAATCAGACGAAGTAACCAGATTAATTATTGACGGCCATGATAAGAATTCATTTTCAGAAATCAGTTCCTTCACAGTGGGAATGCTTCGCGACTGGTTATTAAGTGACTTTGTAGATGCTTCAAAAATTCAACAATTGCAATTTGCATTTACGCCAGAAATGGTTGCGGCTGTTAGCAAAATCATGCGCAATCAAGATTTGATTTTAGTGGCTAAGAAATGTGAGGTTGTTACAAAATTTAAAAATACAATTGGGCTAAAAGGAAGATTGTCTACCCGACTTCAGCCCAATCACCCAACAGATTATTTAAAAGGAATTGCTACAAGCATTATTGATGGATTGTTTTATGGAAGCGGCGATGCGGTAATTGGCATAAATCCAGCAACAGATAATCCTGAAAAAGTGCATTCAATTTTGTCGATGCTTGATGAAATAATTTCAAGCTTTGAAATTCCTACACAATCATGTGTGCTAACACATGTAACTACGACAATAGATTTAATCCATAAAAATGCACCTGTTGATTTAATATTTCAATCCATTGGCGGAACAGAAAAAACAAACACAAGTTTTGGCGTTAATTTGAATGTATTAAAAGAAGCTTATGAAGCTGGGCTGAGTTTGAATCGTGGTACCATAGGAAATAATGTGATGTATTTCGAAACAGGACAAGGTTCTTCCTTATCTGCAAATGCTCATGAAGGTGTTGATCAACAAACTTGTGAAGCTAGAGCTTATGCCGTTGCCAGAATGTTCAATCCACATTTGGTAAATTCTGTTGTAGGATTTATCGGACCCGAATATTTATACGATGGCAAACAAATAACACGCGCCGCATTAGAAGATCATTTTTGTGGAAAGTTACTTGGACTTCCAATGGGAATGGATATTTGTTATACCAACCATGCGGAAACAGACCAAGACGACATGGATAATTTATTGGTATTAATGGGAACCGCAGGATGCAATTACATTATGGGTGTTCCTGGAGCTGATGACATCATGCTGAATTATCAATCTACTTCATTTCATGATGCATTATTTGTTAGAGAATTGCTTGGATTAAAACCAGCACCTGAATTTGAAAGTTGGTTGTTCAAACAAGGATTAACAAATGATCAAGGGAAATTAATCGCTTCAAAATCAAATCATACTTTATTAAAGTACATTGATGCATAAAGAAAATGAAATAATAAAGCATGATTCATGGGCCATTTTAAAAAAACACACCGCCGCAAGAATTGCATTGGGTAAAACAGGCGTATCTATTCCTACTAAACCAAATTTAGCATTCAAATTGGCACATGCATTAGCAAGAGATGCTGTTTATAATTTATTGGATAAAAACGAGCTTCATTATAACCTTGAATTGCTTCATATTCCTTTTCTTTTTTTACAAAGTT
>CALQKL020000119.1 GCA_943331145.2 Chitinophaga pinensis | reverse complement strand
ATTTGTTTTTTGTTTCAAGCAAGGGCGGAAAGGTCCAAAGGCGCGGAAGAATTGAAACGCTAAGGCTCAAAGGAGCAAAGTCACGAAGTTTATTATATACCGAAAATGCCAATAATTGGAAAATACATCCAACCTTTTGAACAGCTAAAACATCTCAAACCTCATAAACCTCTTAAACCTTTTCTATACCTTAGCAGAATATAAAACCTATCGTGCACACTTCTTTTAAACATTACATTCCTTTTTTCGAAGAAAAATTACATGCTATTGATGTAAAATCATTAGCAATTGCACCTTACTGCAAACGTTACTTGAAGCATATTTTACAAAATAGCAAATACTATCTCCAAATTTATGCAGCAGTTTTAGAGAAGGTAAAAAAAGAAGCTGCAATGCCTTTTATTGAAATGTGCTTATTGGATTATGGCGCTGGAAACGGTTTACTCGGATTATTTGCAAAATACTGTGGTTTTGAAAAAGTGATTGTTAATGATATTGACGAAAGTTTTTTAACTGCCTCAACAGTATTGGCGAAACAAATGGGTATAGATATCCATCATTTTATTTTGGGAGATTTAGATGCAGTAAAAAAAGAAGAATTGTCTGAAAAAATTGATGCATTAGTAGCTACGGATTTGATTGAACATATTTATGATTTGGATGGATTTGTTGCTACCATGTCAAGCATCAATCCAAATATAATTTCTGTATTCACAACAGGTAGCAATCCCGAAAATTATTTTAAAGTTCGTAGTTTAATGAAATTACAAAATCGTGATGAGTATTTTGGTGGAAAAGAAGATGATGCTTTATTGTTTGGACATGATGCGCATGAATCATATCTTAAAATAAGGGAAAAGATTATCAAAGATGTCGCACCTGAATTGGATGAAAATATAATTTTAAAATTAGCAAAATTCACGCGTGGAAAAAATAAATCAGATATTATCAATGATGTAAAGAAGTTTCAATCAACAAAAGAATTGCCTTTGTTAATTAACCACCCTACAAATACCTGTCATCCCGAAACAGGGAGCTGGACAGAGCGTCTGGTGGCGATTTTAACCTACAAATCAATATTTCGTCATCATCAATTTGAATTGCAAATTTCATCAGGTTTTTACAACCAATATCAACCAGGTATAAAAGGAATTGCTTTATTCTTTTTAAATAAAATAAAATCGATTTTTGGTTTGAAATTAGACCCATTTATTTTTTTAACAGGAAAAAAAATGATCAGCTGATAATTTGGCTTTATAATATTTTATATTTGCTTGTGCGCGTTTTACAAGAACTATAATATTAGTTTTTATAAATAATTTTAATAGTTAAAACCTAACCGTTAGTATCAGATATGACCCCGAAATTAATTTCTCTTCTTACTTTAATTGTTATTTTTTTAGGATTCATTTCCTTCTCGCCTTCTATATATTCTCATAAAGTACAACATCAAAATTCAGACAGTTCAACCTATACGATCATTGTAGATAAAAGCGATTACGAATTGAAAGTGTATGATTCGTTAGGATGGTATGCTACATATCCCGTAGTTTTTGGCAGTAAAGATTTGAGTGATAAAATGAAAGAAGGTGATAAAAGAACGCCCAATGGAAATTATAAAATACTATTAAAAAAAGTAAATAAAAAATGGGGACAAGAACTGTTACTTGATTATCCTAATAAAGAAAATATTGAGTTATTTAATAAAAGAAAAGCAGCAGGGTTGATTTCTAAAAATGCACGAATTGGAAATGGAATTGCTATACATGGTACAAGACCAGAGGAAGAATGGACTGTTGATAATGAGTACAGTTGGACCGACGGTTGCATATCACTAAAATATACAGAAATGCTGGATTTGTTTGCTTATATACCAGAAGGAACAAAGGTTAAGATTCAGCCATAAAAAGCAAATTGGCATCCCCATAGCTCAAAAATCGGTAATCATTTTTCAATGCAAATTCATAACAAGCTTTCCATTTTGGCCCAATTGCCGCAGACACTAACAACAATAATGTAGATTTCGGCTGATGAAAATTAGTTACTATCGCCTTGACAATTTTAAATGTGTAACTTGGTGTAATGAGCAATTGCGTTGTAGTGAAAATTCTTGATACCCCCTTTTTACTCATCCATACCAATAATGCCGTTAATGCTTCTTCTTTTGAAATTTCTTTTGCTTGCAATTCATACGCATCCCATTGTTGTATATCTAACATTTCAATGTCCGGATTCAATAATGATTTTACGCCTAGCCAATATAATGATTCTAATGTTCGCAAGGACGTAGTGCCAACAGCAATGATTAATTTTTTTTGATCAACAATTTTTTGAATGGTATTTATATCTACATCAATCCATTCGGAATGCATCTCATGTTCTTGCATGGTTTCCGATTTCACGGGTTTGAAAGTTCCAGCGCCAACATGTAAGGTTACAAATGCTTGATGTATTTGATATTGATTTAATTGTGCCAATATTTGCTCGGTAAAATGTAGGCCAGCAGTTGGTGCTGCTACGGAGCCATCGTGTTGCGCATACACCGTTTGATATCTGCTTGTATCAGTTAATTCTGTACTTCTTTTTATGTATGGCGGAAGCGGTACATCTCCAGTTTTGTCTAATACTTCTGCGAATGAAATAGATTGATCGTTCCAATCAAATTTTACTACAAATCCTTCTGATAAATTGGACATTATTTTTGCCCTAAACACAATTTCTTGATCATTAATAATAACAACCTTTTCTAAATATTCGGTTTTCCATTTTGATACACCACCTATAAAACATTTCCAAATTGAACTTCCTTTTTCTGCCATCACGCTAGCGTATTCATGCGTATCTCCGGCAGGTTCCAAACAAAAGATTTCAATTTTACTTCCTGTACTTTTTTCAAAAACTATACGCGCATTTATAACTTTGCTGTTGTTAAATACCAACAAACTTTCTTTTGGAATATGCGTTAGAATATTTTCAAAACGATCTTCTGTTATCTGATCATCTTTGAAAATTAAAAGTTTTGATTGATCTCGATTTTCTAGCGGAAACAAAGCAATACGCTCATTTGGCAAGTCGTAATCAAAATCATTTATAGAGATATTTTTCGGAGACGAGTTCATTTATAAAAATTAAAAAATCAAAAGTAAAAAATTAAAGTTTGCCTTTGATAATTTCAGCAACAATTGAAGGGTCTAAAAGCGTTGAAGTATCCCCTAAATTTTCGGTTTCCCCTTCAGCTACTTTCCTCAAAATTCTGCGCATAATTTTACCACTTCTTGTTTTGGGCAATCCACTTACAAATTGAATTTTATCTGGTTTTGCAATGGCACCAATAATTTTTGAAACGGTTTTTAAAATGTCTTGTTTGGTGTTTTGTTCATCTGTATGTATTTCTCCAAACACAACATAGGCATAAATTCCCTGCCCCTTTATATCATGCGGATAACCTACAATCGCGCTTTCTATCACACCCGAATGCATGTTGATGGCATTTTCCAATTCCGCAGTTCCCAAGCGATGACCACTTACATTTAATACATCATCTACCCTACCCGTGATGCGATAATTTCCGTCTTCATCTCTCAAACATCCATCTCCAGTAAAATATAAATTTTGATAGGTAGAAAAATACGTTTGTCTGCAACGCTCATGATCTCCATAAGTGGTGCGCAACATGCCAGGCCATGGGAATTTGATGCATAAATTTCCAGAAACACAATTTCCCAAAAGTTCATTTCCGCTTTCATCTACCAGTAATGGTTGTACGCCAGGAATAGGCAGCGTTGCAAAAGTTGGTTTTGATGGTGTAACGCCAGCCAGATTGGAAATCAATATGCCACCTGTTTCTGTTTGCCACCAAGTATCTACAATTGGACAATTTTTCTTTCCAATATTTTCATCATACCAATGCCATGCTTCTTCATTGATGGGCTCTCCAACCGTTCCTAATATTTTTAATGAACTTAAATTTTTCCCTTCGATTGGCGTTTTTCCAAAACCCATTAAGCTTCTTATGGCAGTTGGTGCGGTGTACAAAATGTTGACTTGATGTTTTTCCACCACTTCCCAAAATCGACCTGCGTCTGGATAAGTTGGAATGCCTTCAAACATCAATGATGTAGCACCTGCGCTTAATGGACCATAAATAATATAACTATGTCCAGTTACCCAACCAATATCTGCTGTGCAAAAATGAATTTGTCCAGGCTCATATTGAAATACATTTACAAAAGTATAGTTTGTCCAAACCATATATCCTGCACAAGTATGCACAACCCCTTTTGGTTTTCCGGTACTTCCAGAAGTGTAGAGGATGAATAACATGTCTTCTGCATCCATTACTTCTGCCTTAACTGAATAATCATTTTTCTCTTCCACCAGTTTCATCTCATCCTCCCACCAGCAATCTCTGCCATTAAGCATACTAACGGCCATTTGTGTACGCGTTAAAACGATTACTTTTTCTACAGAAGGGCAATTGATTAATGCTTCATCCATTACAGATTTTAAAGGAATCGTTTTATTGCCGCGATATGCGCCATCAGCCGTTATCACAATATTACATTGCGCATCCTGAACCCTATCTGAAATACTTTGTGCCGAAAAGCCAGCAAATATCACAGAATGAACTGCTCCAATTCGCGCACAAGCCAATACCGCAATGGTCAACTCTGGAACCATCGGCATGTAAATGCAAATTCGATCTCCTTTTTTTGCGCCGTTGTTTTTTAATACTTGTGCAAATGCACAAACTTGCTGATGTAATTCTTTATACGTTAATGTTCTACTGGCTTCATGTGGATTGTTCGATTCCCAAATAATTGCAGGAGTGTCCGGCTGAGTGGACACCCATCTATCTAAACAATTTTCAGTGATGTTTAATTTACCTCCTTTAAACCACTCAATCTTTGGCGTGTTGAACTCCCAATCCAATACTTTATCCCATTTTTTTTGCCAAGTAAAATGTTGCGCAATGTCTTCCCAAAAATTTTCTGGTTCCTCAATACTTTTCTGATACGCAGTTAGGTATTGTTCAAATGATTTTATTTGATATGGATAAGACATTAAATGAATTTTATAATTTGAATTGCTAATTTATATTTTATATTCTAAATCAAATACACCCCTGTTCGTATTGTTTGATAATTATTTATATTCACCAACAAAAAATGACACAATGAGTGAGACCAAAGGTATTGGAAAAATAATTTTTACTTCTTCGTTAGGCACTTTAATTGAATGGTACGATTTCTACATTTTTGGCATGTTGGCCAAAACCATTTCCATTCAATTTTTTCCGGAAGGGAATGAAACCACTGCTCTTTTAAGTACGCTTGCCATTTTTGCAGCAGGATTTTTGGTGAGGCCTTTTGGCGCATTGGTATTTGGTAGATTAGGTGATTTGATGGGCAGAAAATCTACATTTTTGCTTACGCTGGTTTTAATGGGCGGATCAACTTTTTTAATTGGATTAATTCCCAGTTATGCTTCTATTGGCATTTTCGCACCATTATTGGTTTTGTTGTTGCGATTAATTCAAGGACTAGCTCTTGGCGGCGAATACGGCGGAGCTGCTACTTACGTTGCCGAATATGCGCCAGCTAATCGTAGAGGCTATTTCACCAGCTGGATTCAAACTACCGCTACTTTAGGACTGTTTGTTTCATTAGGCGTTATCATGCTGGTTAAATCAAACATGAGCGATGCTGCTTTTAATGCAGAATGGGGTGGCTGGCGTTATCCATTTTGGGTATCTATAGTATTGGTGGGCGTTTCTATTTATATCCGTTTAAAAATGTCGGAATCTCCTTTATTCAGTCAGTTGAAAAAAGAAGGTAAAACGTCTAAAAATCCTTTGAAAGATAGTTTTGGTAACCGTACAAATTTCAAAATGGTTTTATTGGCTTTGTTTGGTGCAGTAATGGGACAAGGGGTAATTTGGTACACCGGTCAGTTTTATGCGCAATCATTTTTAGAAAACACCGCAAAGCTCGACTTCATGCAAAGCCGCGAAATATTGTTGTGGGGTATTGCCTTGGGAACCCCATTCTTCCTGGTTTTTGGCGCATTGAGTGATAAAATTGGTAGAAAATGGATTATGATTTTGGGGATGCTGCTTGGTGCAATTTGTTACCGCCCAATATTTTCAACTTTTCTGAATGATACCAATATCGAACAAATGACTTCAGATATTCATAAAGTTGGTGCGCCATTTTATGTGGTAAGTTCTACTGTTGTAAAGGCAGACACCATATCATCTTCAAACAGCATTGCAACAACTACAAAAACGAGTTGGATGCTGCCCAATAAAATGCAAGTTGTTGAAAACAGAACAGACACCCTGACCAATTTTAATGCCGGGTTAAAAGCAGTGCTTAAAAAAGATTCGAAGCCCGTATTTAATGGAAAAATTTTACCCAAAGATTTGAAATGGAAATTTGTTTTTTTGGTTTGGTGTATGATTATTTTTGTTACGATGGCATACGGACCGATTGCTGCATTTTTGGTTGAGCTTTTCCCAACTAAAATCCGTTATACCTCGATGAGCTTGCCTTATCATATTGGTAATGGTGTATTTGGTGGATTGGTTCCTTTTATTGCTACATTGCTTTCGGTATCTTTTACAAATGATCCATTGGTTGGACTTTGGTATCCAATTGGTATAGCATTGTTATCTGCAGTAATTGGAATGCTGTTTTTAAACAATAAAATTGATACTAACGTAAATGATTAACTGTAAGTGAAAAGTCAAAATTAAAAATTAAGAAACTGACTAGATACAATTTCGATTTTTCACTTTTAACTATTTAATTTTTAATAAAAGATGAAATTAATAAAACGAATTATGGGCTTGGTATTGATGAT